>NZ_JBWXON010000006.1:0-233634 GCF_056678875.1 Pantoea folii
GTGAAAGAGAGACCCTATAAATATCCGACAGCCAGAAGAAAAAATGCCAGTCAGGCTTAACTGACTGGCATTAGGCCTTAATGGCCCATTTTTTATTGCAGGAACGGATTACTGATACGCTCCCGACCCAAGGTGGAAATCGGACCGTGGCCCGGCACAAAGGTCACATCATCACCCAGCGGTAACAGCTTAGTGTTAATCGCATTGATTAAATCGCTGTGGCTGCCCTGCGGGAAATCGGTACGTCCGACACCGCCATTGAAAATCACATCACCCGATATCAATAAGCGCCCAGCCCGGTCGAAGAACACAATGTGTCCCGGCGTATGACCCGGGCAAAGCAGCACTTCCAGCGTGACATTCCCAACCTGCACCGTTTCGCCCTCTTCCAGCCAGCGATCCGGCGCCAGTGGCGCACATTCCGGCAGGCCAAACATGCGGCTTTGCGTCGGCAAATTATCCAGCCAGAACGCATCCAGCTTGTGAGGGCCAACAATAGGAATTTGATAGTGTGCGGCGAGTTCAGCGGCGGCCCCCACATGATCAAGATGACCATGCGTCAGCAGAATTTGCGCGGGGGTTAATCCTCGCTCAGCCAATACGGCAATAACCGTCTCGGCATCACCGCCGGGATCCACCAGCGCCGCCTGCTGGGTTTCGTCATCCCAGATGACCGAGCAGTTTTGAGAAAAGGCCGTAACCGGAATAATGTGGTAATTCATAGCGCTCCATGACCGACACACGCAGCGCTGCCGGTATCAGGACCAGTGCCTTGCAGGCCCGGTATCTATGTGTACGAAGTTGCTGCGCGGGTAATATCCTACACCACCCGCGCGCATAGATAACGCCGCTTTGCGAACATTGCTTAATGAAATTCCCTCGATATGGAAATCCATTGCCTGCCCTTTGGTGTGATAGCTGTGTTTGGCCACGCCAGGACCCGATTCGCGCAGCATGTTGTTAGTGGCCAGCGTACGGTAGCCTGAGATCAGCTGCACCGGTTTGCGGGTGTTGAGCACCATCTGTAAGCGATAGAGCTGATCAAACAGATGCGGATCGATGTGTTTCACTTGATTGGCGCGGTAATCACGGAAGAAGTGATTTAAGCGGGCTAACTCATCCTTGTCATAACTCTTGCCGTTAAAAAACTCCGTTTTAAGGGTTTCACCGGTGTGAAGGTTATTAAGCGTCAATACTCGGGGACGGGCCGTGGAAAGCGAAGCCAGTGCTGAACCAGGAAGCAGAGACAAACCTGCCGCTGCGCCTCCAATCAGGAGTAATCGACGACGTTGGGAATCAAAATTAGCCATGTAGCGGGGTTACCTAATCTAAAGCGACAAAAAAATGTGTAAAAAGTACACAAGGCCGAACAGTAACCGCAGCCTGGAGGTCAGTCAACCCGCAATGTGTCACAGAATGACCAAAACCCGCGCAAAACCGAAATTTTGCGACGGGCCCTGATCTTTTCGAAGAGAGATGAAATCTGGAAAATCAATGACTAGAGGAGAAGCTTTCCTGCTTTTGACAGAACCTGGCTACCGGAGCGCGCAGGGTTATCATAATTGTAAATATCTGTACGATATTGCGGCTGTCCATCCGCCGCGACCCATGCGGTTAAATAATAGAGATTAACCGGGATGCGGTGGCGAATCGGCACGTAGCGCGTGTCGCCCTGTTTCAGCGTGTCGGTGATGCGGCTGTCATTCCAACCCACATCCTGCAGCAGCAGGTCGGCCAGTTCAGAGGCCTTATTCACGCGCACACAACCAGAGCTCAGTGCGCGAATATCGCGCTGGAACAAGCCATGGTTAGGCGTGTCGTGCAAATAAATGGCATCGGAACTCGGCATATTAAACTTATATCGACCCAGAGAGTTCATCGCGCCCGGCGCCTGACGAATGCGATACGGGAAACTGGCTGCAGAAACCATATGCCAGTCAATCATCGACGGATCGATCACTTCGGCATCCGCACTCCAGCCCGACAGTAAGGTATAGCCGTGCTTGTAGAGGTATCCGGGATCTTGTTTGACCTTCGGCACGATATCCTGACGCACCAGCGTGGTAGGCACATTCCACGGTGGATTGAGCACCACATTGTTCAACGCACTGCGCATCAGTGGCGTTTTACGATCGGGACGACCGACAATCACCCGCGATGACAAAATCGTGGCTCCGTTGTTGTAATAGGTGAGTGAATAGTTGGGAATGTTCACCATAATGCCGTTATGCATATCATCCGGCAGCAGACGCAGGCGCTGGATATTCAGTGCCAGTAACGATGCGCGCATCTGCGGTGACACATTCAGCCACTCACGCGTGCGAGGGCCTATCGCCCCATCATCCGCCAGACCTTGCCAGTGCTGGAAGCGTTTTACCCCTTCCACCAGCGCGGCGTCATACACATTGTCGCCAGCAGGCGTGGCATTCGCCACCACGTTGCCGGTTGCAGCAGGTGCCTGTGCAGACAAATCATTGACGCTGGCCGCCGATGGACTCACCGCGATCGGCTGATTGCTCTGGCTGACCGGCACAGGTGCTGTCGGCACGGCATCATCAGCTGGCGTCGGTGTGCTGCTGTGCGTTGCGGCAGTCAGCATGCCGGTCCGCTGCAAAATCTCTCTGAGCGCTGGCACATCGTTGCTGATTTGGCCGGGGCGGAGCGTCCCGCTGTCACGCAGTTGTGGCCATGGACGGTTATCGGTCAGCAGCGCTTTGAGCGCACTGTGCATCGGCGCATATTGAGGATGTTGCGGTGCCAGCGAGATGATAAACGCGCGACTGCCACCACCGTTTACCGCATTTTGCCACTGGTTAATGGCAGCAACGCCCGGCATCGTCAATTTGTAGGGAACATTACTGTACAGCCAGGTTTCACCCTGCGTCGGCACATTGGCGACAAACTGCAAATAGCCTAACATGGCATCGCTCAGCACGATGTCGCGCGCCATGCCAGTAATCGTGGGATTAGTCAGTAATTCAACCCAACGAGTAAACTGTGGCTGGACGCCGGATAGCGCCACCTCCGCCAACTGTTGCTGGAAAGCCTGCACCGCTTGCTGATCCTGCCAGAGTGGCGCCATATTACGCGCGGCGTAGATACCGGCTAATCCCGGCAGATAGAAAGGCTGCTGACTGGGGCTAAAAGCCTGCTGAATTTGATGCTGACTTGCCGCCACTGACATGGCGCTATGTGAAGTTCCGGGTAAAGCGGCAATGATCGCGGCATGGCTGGTGGCCAGCGGCGACAATACCAGTGAAACACTGAGTGCGAGTACCGCACGATTCATTCTGCTTCTTCTATTCAGCCACATCCCTGCCCCCTTCTCACCTAAGACACAGCGCCCTGTTTTCGCTATGTACAGCCTTACTCTTATTGTTGAGTATACAAATAAAAAACGGCATCTGCCTCAGTGTGCAGATGCCGCTTACAGATTAAACGGTGCGCTGTTTTTTAACCAGATTCAGCGTCAGGTATTTTCTGTTTCTAAATCGATATCACTGGTGTCGCGTTTTGCTGGCACAGGATCTGCCGAGAATCCACGCAGCCCCACCACATGCACGTGTTCAGTGTTGTTAAACACTTTACGCACCAGCTTATAGGTGGTGCCTTTCTCCGGGCTGATGTTCTCTGGCGCAGCAATCACCAGCTGCATCTCCAGACGCTCACACAGTTCGAACAGGGTGGCGATGGAGCGGGCATCGAGACGCGCCGCTTCATCAAGGAACAGCAGTCGGCATGGCGAAATATCTTTACCGCGCAGACGACGTGATTCCTCTTCCCAGCTTTGCACCACCATCACCAGAATTGACATACCGGTACCGATCGCTTCACCGGTCGACAACGCTCCACTCTCCGCGCGCAGCCAGCCATCGGAGCCGCGGTTTACTTCCACTTCCATCTCAAGATAGTTGCGATAGTCGAGCAGCTCTTCACCGATGGTTTGTGGTGTGCGCTGCCCCATATCAATTTGTGGATTCAGACGTTGATAGAGTTTCGCCAGCGCTTCGGAGAAGGTCAGACGATTGCTGGTAAACAGATCCTGATGCGCTTCATGTTCTTCAGACAAGGTATCGAGCAGCGTAGAGTGCGCTTCACGCACGTTAACATTCAGACGTACACTGCGCACCTGACCAAAGCTCACGGCCTGCAAGCCCTGGTTCAGCTGACGAATACGATTCTGCTCACGCTGAATGGTTTTACGAATGATATTCGCCGCGCTGCGTGAACTGATGGCCAGCGTCTGCTCGCGTGCCGTCAGCTCTTCCGTCAGACGATTCAGCTCAATTTCCATCTGCTCGATGGCTTCAACCGGATCGTCAGTACGAATGATGTCCTGACGAATACGTTCGCGCAGATGCTGATAAACTGCGATAAAGAACTGTACTTTGCGTTCTGGACGTTTTGGATCTTCCGACATGCGCAGCACATCACGCAGATGTTCGTTATCCGCCACCGCCAGACGCAGTGCACCCAATGCCTTATCCGACATTGAACGCAGTTCATCTCCGCCCAGATAGGCCATCTCACGACGATGCAGGCGACGCTCCATGCCGTTCTCTTTGACCAGACGCAGCACCGTACACCAGCCTGCTTTAGCGCTGACGACCTGCTCACGAATCTGGTGATAATCACGCTCCAGCTTGCGCAGTTTCTTCTGCAGGCCGTCCATTTCGGCTTCGCAGAACGTGAGCTGTTTCTCCAGCTGATTACGACGAGCACGGTTATGGCTTAATGCGGTATAAAGTTCGTCGCGTCGGGCGCGGGCGCGCTCTTCGGCGCTGGCATCGGCATGCACGCCGATATCCTGCATCTCCTGCTGCAACTCTTTCAGCATGTCACGCTTGGCGTCATAGGAACTTTTCAGTGATGCCAGCACTTGTGAATATTGTGTCAGCTGCGCCTGATGTTCACGCAGACGTTCACGCGCACGACTGCGCTCACCCTCCGCCTGATCCAGACGCTGGCGCAGTTTTTCATTGAGATCGCTGTTGCCGGTCAGCATGCCGGCAGAATCTTCATAGCTAAAGTGGGCGCGACGTTGCACCACCTCCGTCAGGGCAAAGGCCTGCTGACGCGCATCACGCTGCTGCTGCTGTGCTTGCTGGTAATCGCGCTCCAGCTGATCATGCTGCTGCGGATCGCTTTGCAACACCGACACCAGCGGCTCCAGCTTGCTGATTTTAGCGCCATGCTGATGCAGGAAGCGCGCCGCTTCCTGAGCTTCTTCGACGCGTTCACGGATCTCTTCGCAGCGATCGCCAAGTGAATCATCCAACAGCAGATTCACGCGTGGCAGCAGGCGGTTGAGCTGGCTGACGCCCTCTTTAGCCTGTTCAAACTGGGCACGCTGCTGCTGGTTATCATTCTCATGCTGTGCCAGACCCCGTTCCAGCTCGCCACGACGGCTGTTCAGCTGGCGGATCAGCGCTTCAGGATCCTCATCAAAGGCCACCGCCAAATGGCTACCGATAAAGCGGCTGAAGGATTGATGCAAACGCTGGGTTTTCTGCACATCAAACGATAAGGTGGCAAAACGCTCTGCCAGCTGGTCACGCTCATTGTTCAGCAGTTCCAGCTGGTTTTCACGCGCAGCGCGGCCAAACAACGGCACTTTCGGGAAGCGGGAGTAGCGCCACTGACGCTCAGCCACTTTCACTACCACGGCGTTTTCCAACTCATCAACACTGAAGACGCTGTCATCAAACGCCTGCGGATCCCCCTCAATCAGATAGAGATCTTCCGGGCACTCCTCCAGGCCATCCAACAGTTCACGCACCAGAGATAAATCGGGTACCACAATCGCATGACGCGATGGGCCATACAGCGCCGAGAAGTACGGTGCGTCATCCAGTGTGACGTCATCGTAAATTTCCGACAGCAGTACGCCGCCAAATCGTTCCGCCAGTTGCGTCAGGCGAGCATCTTCCGCACCACCAGGTTGACTTAAACGCTCGATCTGCTGCTCGACCTCACGTTTGCGTGCCGCCACATTGTCACGTTCAACGGTGGTTTCACGCTCACGCTCCAGCAACTGCTGCATGAACTCGGTGATCTGCTGGCTGTTAGTCAGCGCCTGGCCTGTTTGCTCGCTAAGCTGCGTCAGGATTTCCTGCGCGGCCAGCCAATGTGGCGCACGCGCCGTCAGTGCAGTGATGCGTTCACGCAGCTGTTCCAGTTCCTGGCGCATCAGCATGCGGCGTTCACCGGCATCGGACACGCTTTCGTTCAGCTGTTCAATCTGTGCTTCCAGCTCGCGCTGCAGCCCTTCCAGCGCGTCGGCATCGTACTGTTGCCCCTGACGCTTGCAGAAATCGGCTAACAGGCGCTCGGCATCATGCTGCTCGCGCAGGCGCGTTTCCAGCTCATTGAGACGCAGGCGCAGCGAAGAGAGCTGATCGGCATGATGACGCTGGTTAGCGGCATCCCGCAATAAGTCGCGTCCCACTTGCCATGCATCCTGGCGGCTGACTTCTCCGGCAATGCTGGTCACCAGCGCTAAGGCCTGCTCAAACTGGCTGTGCGCCGCTTCGGCCACGCTGAGTTTCTGCTCCAGACGTAAAAGTTGCTCGGTGGCTTCTTCTTCGCGTGCCTGGAAGGTTTCCTGCCACTCCGTCGCATTATCGATGGTCAGATCGGGCAACTGACACTGCGCGCGCGCTTTATCCAGCGCCTGCAATGCTTGCTGATACTGAATTGCCCGCGTTTGTTGCACATCGAGTGCCTGCTGGAAATCGGCTAACTGGCTTTTCAGCTCATCCACTTCAATTTCTGCCGCTTCGGCACGCGCTTCATTCTCTTCCTGCACTTCGCGGGCTTCCGCCACCACTTCATTCTGTTCTTCGAGGCGGTAAGTCAGCTCTTCGAGATCGGCATCATAGCGCTCGATCTTCTCCTGCTGACGCATGGCTGTCTGGACCAGATTCAGGTGATCGCTGGCGCCTTGATAGTCGGTTTCCAGATCGCTTTCTGCACCGTTGTGCTCAGAGAGTTCACGAGCCATTTCGATGTGGCGATACTGCTCCGAAGCCAACTGGTTACGGCTGGTGAACAGTTCATTACGCAACTGCAGCGCGCCGTCGAGATGAATACGGCGCTCGTTGGCGTGACGCATATAATCAGCCGATACATAGCTGGTGGCTTCTGAGATCAAATGCTTGAACAGATCGCGATCGGACTGCGTAACGCGAATCGCTTCCAGCGTCATGCGGTTTTCACGCAGCGCGGCTTCCATATCCTGGAAGGCTTTGCGCACGCCACCATTTTCTGGCAACAGATAATCACGCAGTGAACGGGTGATAGCGCTGGAGATACCGCCGTACAGCGAGGCTTCAATCAGACGATAGAACTTACTGCGGTCGCTAGCGGTGCGCAGACGACGCGGCACCACGCCCAGCTCGAACAGGACGGCGTGGTAATCCGTAACCGAGTTGTACTGACGGAACTGCACGCCTTCCTGCGCTTCAACGCGTTCTTTCACTTCCGCCAGCGGTAATACGCGCGCCTGGCGGCTGTTAAGGATTTCGGTCAGCATATCGGTCGGCTGCGAATCGGTCGGCAGGCCATGAATACTGAAGGGTTTGATATCGACTTTTTTATCGCGTCCAGCAACCTGTTGCAGACGCACGCCGACCACCACGCGCTGATGGCGCGAATTGACCACATCCAGCACCGCATAACAGACACCCGCGCGCAGTTTACCGTGCAGACCTTTATCGCGAGAGCCAGAGGTGGCCCCCGCTTCGGTGGTGTTACGGAAATGCAGCAAGGTGAGGTCGGGGATCAGCGCCGTGACAAAAGCCGCCATGGTGGTGGATTTACCCGCACCGTTACCGCCGGAGAGCGTGGTCACCAGCTCATCGAGATCAAAGGTACGGGCAAAGAAGCCGTTCCAGTTGATCAGCGTTAGCGAACGAAACTTACCGCGTTCAATCATTCCTGTTCATCCTCCGCGTTATCATTCGCATCGCTTTCAACGTCATTGTCGTTATCTGCATCATCACTCTCGTTGGCCGCGGCTTTGTTCTCCAGCGTCATGGCTTCGCCGTCGCGGATCAGACGCAGCTGTGCTTCACGCGCATCGTCACCGCTGCGCACATCCGCACCGAAGCGGAACACCGACTCCATGATGCGGAACTTGCTGCTGTCGTTGCCCATGTACCACACCATACCTAAGCGGCGCAGGCGGCTGATCGAAGCACGCATTTTTTCCTGCAGCTTGGCACGATCCAGGTCAGAACCTGTCGAACGCTGGTTTACCAGCTTGAGCAGTTTGCTCTCATCCGCCAGTGACAGCAGTTCTTCATACAGCTCCTGCTGGGTGAAAATCCCCTCATTGGCCAGACGCTCCGGGCTGAGGTAGAGGTAACACAGGATCTTACCGACCATCATATCCAGCTCGGACAGCACCGAGCGTGGAATCAGCGTGGTGGAACGTGGACGAAGATAGAAGAAACCTTCCGGCGCGCGCATCAGCTCAACGTTGTAGCGCCCATAAAACTCTTCCAGGTACTCCTGGTAATCCATCAGAAAAGCGTGATTATCCAGCTCTTCAATACCAATGTGGCGTCCCGCGCGTAACTGGCTATCGAGCGCCGGGAAAATCGGGTTTGCCAGTGCCAACGCCAGTTTAACTGGCATCACTTGTTCAATATTTGTCGATGACATGTGCCTGCACCTTGGCTCCGTAATCATTAATAGTCTGCCATTCTGCCGGCAGACCGGCTAAATCAGCTTCGGCAACACCGAGGCTTACTGCCTGATCGATGACGATACGCGCCAAATCAAAGTGGCGCGCACGCGGGTATTGCGCCAGGTAATCGCGCATCACCGTAGCGAGATGGAGCGGCTTTTGCTCCAGCTTATAAATCAGCAATGCTTCTTCGATCATCGCGGCAAGCTGCTCACGAATCTCGTTAAACTCTTCGTACTCCATCTCTGGCGGCAGTTCGCCCATCACCTCATCATTACACAGCGTCATCTCTTCATCGCGCATATCGTAAAGACGGTCGGCATTCGCGTAGGTCAATGCCCAAGGCTGGTCGAAGTAGTTCTGCACCGACAGGCGTAAACGTTGCGCGAAGACGCGGTTCTTATCCATGTCGATAGCGGTACGGATAAATTTATGCACGTGGCGGTCGTAGCCAATCCACAAATCGATGGCCTGCTGACCCCAACTGATGATGCGGTCCAGCTTATTTTGCAGGTCAAACACCAGCTTATCGACAAAGCCCAAATCCGGGCTGCTCAGCGTAGCATCCTGAATGCGCAACAGATTGGCCTGCAATTTGTCACCCGCCGCTTCCAGCGTATCCTGCAGTTCACGCAGTGTGCCGGAGGTTTCGGACAGCAGCAGTTCACAGCTTGAAATCGCGGCACGCCAGTCTTTGTTGAGCAGGTCCGCAATATCGGTTTTCACCGCTTGTTGCTGCTCATCCATCAGACGTTGCGTCATGTCGATGCTGTCAAAAATCTCGGCCACGGAATATTTCAGCGGGGCAAAGACATTGCGATGCCAGTGAAATTCATCACCGTCTTCTTCAGCGGCATCGGCGGCGCGTTTCAGTTCCTGTGCCACAATCGACAGCTGCATTGACAGGCGCAGCGTGGAAAACTCGCGCTGGCGAATGTAGTAATCGGTAATGCCGATGGCCAACGGCGTCAGACGATAAATCGCGTGGCCTTCAGTGAGCTCGCTGGTAAAGCGATTGAGCAGGCGCTGACGCACCATGTCATTGATGGCGTTGTTGGCGCGCACCTGCACGGTTTCATGGGTTTGCTCAAAGGCTTTACTGACGTGACGAAACGCATCGATCAGTTCACCTTCACTCATTTCACCGTCCATGCGCTCACCGTTTAAGGTGGCGATAGCCAGCAAAAAGGCCAGACGTTCTACCGGCAACGCAAGTGAAAAGTCATTCTTGCGCGCCCATGCCACCAATTCGGGGACCGTCTGGGAAAATTCGCTCATAGTTGATCCTTCTACCTGGGTTTGCGCGCGGTCACGTGGATATAGCGCCCTAAACTTAAAAAGGGCTCCTGACGACAGTAGCGCCGTTCCATCTCAATAATCTCTTCAACGCTTTTGACGACGCCGGGCGGTGGCGGTTTCATGTAATCACAAAACACGCGAATGCCTGCACGCTGTTCAATCTCAAAGCCCGCATCACTCAACCAGCGATTAACGTCCTGAGGATCGCGCGGGAAATCCGGTGACAGCGTACGCTTTTTGCGTTTAGTCATATTGGCACGCAGATAGCCGAAATTGCCGAGTTGCAGGGTGCGGAACGTCAGGGCATGGGCATTGTAAAACATCAACGACAGCACACCACCGGGCTTCAGCGTGTGCCACAAGGCACGCAGCACCGCTTCCGGTTCTGCCACCCACTCCAGCACAGCGTGAAACAATACCAGATCAACCGGCCGATCCAAATGTTCGCCCACCTGCTGCGCGCTAATTTGTTTGAATTGCATGTTGTGGCTCACACCCTCGGTGTGCGCATGCGCTTCAGCCAGCTTTAACATCTCCGCGGAGAGATCGCACAACAGCACCTGATGGCCGCGTGCCGCTAATCCACAGGAGATTTGCCCTACGCCACCGCCGGCATCCAGCACTGACAGTGCGCCTTCAGGCAATGTCGGTAACAGCGCATCCAGTTCGTCCCACAGGATCGCCTGCCGTACCTGCCCTTTGCGGGTGCCATAAATGTTCTGCGAAAATTTGTCCGCCAGATCGTCAAAGTTACGATCCTGCATGATGATGGCTCCACTGTGCTGCATTCAACTTGTGCTATTTTGTCACAGGCTCAACAAGAATGAACCTTTCACGCCACAGTAACTGTCTGGCTGCTGTTTTTTCGGACAAAAGGAGCAAATTTCGATGTTTTTTGCCTTAAAGAAATGGATTGGCGCGATGTTATTACCTTTACCACTGCTGTTGTTGCTCATGGCGGTAGGACTTTTACTTCTCTGGTTTAGCCGTTGGCAAAAAGGCGGCAAAATTCTGATCTCTATTAGCTGGTTGCTGCTTTTATTGCTCAGCTTGCAACCCGTTGCCGATCGTCTGTTGCGCCCCATCGAACAGCATTATCCCACCTGGAACGGTAGCGAACCGGTGGATTATATCGTCGTGCTGGGCGGTGGCTACACCTTCAATCCGAATTGGGCACCGAGTTCTAATTTGCTCAACAACAGCCTGCCGCGCGTAACAGAAGGTGTGCGCCAATGGCGTCGGAATCCTCAAGCAAAAATGATTTTCACTGGCGCTGCTGCTGGATACAACCCCCGCAGCAACGCCAGCGTGGCGGCAGAGGTAGCCGAAAGTCTGGGAGTGCCACGTTCGGCGATTATCACGCTGGACCAACCACATGAAACGGGCGAAGAAGCGCTGGCCGTTAAACAAACTATCGGCAATCACCCTTTCCTGCTGGTCTCATCGGCGAACCACTTGCCACGTGCAATGCATTTTTTCCTGAGCGCTGGTCTGAACCCCATCGCCGCACCGGCCAATCAGCTCGCGATTACCTCGCCAATCAGCGCCTGGGACCGCATGTTGCCATCGCCAATGTGGCTGGGTCACAGTGAACGTGCGATTTATGAAACCCTGGGCCAGATTTGGCAACGGCTGCGTGGCGATGATTTGCTGTCATCCGAGCCAGGGAAGTAACTGCTCGCGGGCATGATCAAAGCGCGGACGGTCAAACTGTCCGCTGCTTACCAACGTATCGACACAATCCCATAGCTGATACAGCCAGCGCCGCCAGATAAAGCCTTCAGAAACCGGCGCGCGTTGCAGGTAATGCTGCAGCAGTGAGGCTTCAGCCCCGCTATCTGCCAGCCGGATTAACTCATACTCACGCGGAGCCCAGAGAATATTGCCTGGCTGCATCATCGCTATCAGTTGGTCACTGCGTGCATCTTTCAGCATGCTGGATAAACGCAGGTTGCCGTGCATCAGCACGCAGGGATCGTCGAAGTCTTTGAAGAGATGAGTTAACTGCTGTCGGCTACGGTACAGGATCTGCCTATCTTCCAATGTGAAAAATGGCGGTGACAGATAGCCCAACGTGGCCCACAGCACCTCGATGCGCTGGCGATACCAGGCTGGCCAGTTGTTTTCCTGGACACTATCAACCCTTCCCACTAATCCGTGGCTGTCGATACGGTGCCAGCCGAGTACACCCTCGACAATTTGCTCACACAGTTGCTCCCAGCGACCGGCGGTGCGCGCTGGCGCTTCGGCGGAGACGCCATTGAAGCGCGCCATCAGTAGCATTTCATGTACCGGCGGCTGCTGACTCAGCACCAGGCCAAAAACCGCAGGTACTGTGACCAGTCCATCATGGCCCAACATGGTGAGTTTTTTGGCTTCCAGCGCCGCACGGCCTTGATGACGAAAATACTTCGCCACCAGCGGCATCGGTTTACCGTCGTTGTCATAGAGTGCGTACAGCCGCGACTGCGCCTGTTCGCTAATGGTTTCGAGGCGGCTGATACCTTCACCCAGTATCAACGCCAGTTCTGAACGGAGCTGTTCCATGCGTTATCCTCCGCAGTCAATTGAATTCACTATCCTGGAGGTCATGGGGGCGCGAAACTTAGCGCCAGATCAAACTTTATGGCCAGCGCGAGCGGCTGGCCGGTCGGGCTTTACCCCTGCATGGCCGCACGAACACGAACCAGATCCTCTGGTGTGTCCACGCCAACACTTGGCACGGTTTGCGCTACGGCAACGTGAATCTTCTCGCCGTACCACAGCACGCGCAACTGCTCCAGCAATTCAATGTGCTCTAACGGGCAAGGTTCCCACGCAATGTAACGACGGATAAAGCCAGCGCGATAGGCGTAAATGCCAATGTGACGCAGCAAAGTGTCACCAATCTGTTCGCGCGATTTCGCATAGCGCTCGCGATCCCACGGAATGGTGGCGCGTGAGAAATAAAGCGCATAGCCTTTCGCGTCCATCACCACTTTAACCGCATTGGGGTTAAACGCTTCTTCAGCGTCGGTAATCGGCACGGCTAATGTCGCCATCCCTGCATCAGCCTGCGCCAGATTATCGGCGACCTGACGTACGATTTCTGCCGGAATCATCGGCTCGTCGCCCTGCACGTTGACGATAATGGTGTCATCGGCAAACTGGTATTTCTCAATCACTTCCGCCAGACGCTCGGTGCCCGACTGGTGATCTGCGCGCGTCATGCACACTTCGCCACCGGCAGCGGTTACCGCTGCAGCCACCTCGGGGTGATCGGTCGCCACAATTACGCGATCGGCGCCCGACTCGCGTGCGCGCTCCATCACGTGTATCACCATCGGTTTACCGTGAATATCCACCAGCGGTTTGCCGGGCAGGCGCGTTGATGCATAACGCGCCGGAATGATAGCGACGAAACTCATGGTTGGATCTCTTCAACAGACAGCGTACGCGCTTCCACTTCGAGCAATACCGGAATGCCATCGCGCACCGGGTAAGCCAGGCCGTCTGGTTTACAAATCAGCTCCTGCTGCTCTTTGTTGAAATACAGTTTTCCGTTGCAAACCGGACAGGCAACAATCTCAAGTAAACGGTGATCCATAATTTTCTCCTTTCAGCACCGATTTCTCAGGCGCCTAGCATACCATAGCGCACCCGAAGCACAGTGCGCCGGGCGCGGCATTATTACGATGAACTCAATCGCTGATAACCCAACGATGCGTCCAGGCAGCAAGCAGTTCGGCAGGGACATTTTCAACGATGACCTCATCGGCACCTTGCCACTGTGCAAAGCGACTGATGGCTTTTTGCACATCATTCAGAAAGGCCTGGGTAACACGCACGCCGGGCTCAAGCCAAAATGCACGAATAATCAGCTGCTGTGCCTGGCGGTCCATCTTTGCATCAATACGCGCTTTGAGTGCACCTCGGTGTAACACCGGCAGAACAAAGTAACCATAGACGCGCTTCTCAGCAGGGGTATAGCACTCAATGCGGTAATCGAAATTAAACAACTCCAGAGCGCGCCGGCGATCCCATACCACCGGATCGAACGGTGACAACAAGGCCGTGTGGGTGGCGCTGGGTATTCTATCCAGCAGAGGTAACAAGCTCTTATGCAGCCACATCTCACCGAGCTGTTCCACCTCAACGCACACGATTTCGCCTTGTGCTTCGGCATCCTTAATCCAGGATTGCAGGGGTGCACGCTTCAGCCGATAGTAATCGGCCAACCAACTGGCACGAAAAATACCGAGACTGCGGGCACTGTGTCGTAGCATCGCCAGTACCGCATCAGATTCACTCACTGCATGCTGTTCGTCATCCCAATCAGGCATCACGCGGGTGCGCAGATCGTACACCCGCTGGAAGTTACGGCGTTCGACCACCATCAACTCACCCGCGCTGAACAGGTTTTCCAGATGCCGCTTGTGGGGTTTCCAGGCCCACCAGCCGGGTTTGGTGTGCTTATCACTGGCAAAATCGGCCGCGCGTACCGGGCCATTTTCAGCGATATGATTCAGCAAGGCGGCGATTTCCTGCTGATGTTCTTCAACCCACTGCTCGTTGTATTTCCACCCCAGCCGCTGCGGCTCCAGCATGCGATGGCGTAGCAACGGGTAATCTTCGAAGGGGATGAAACAGGCTTCGTGCGCCCAATACTCAAAAAGCGCACCGGAGGCCAATGTTTCTTCCAGCCACTGTGTGGGATAAGCGCCAAGGCGGCTGAACAGCACCAGATAAGGGCTACGGGCGACGACATTGATGGTGTCGATTTGCAGTAATGACATCTGGCGCACGCAGGCATGGATATCGGCAAAGCGTGCCCGGCGGCTCGGTGGGCGTAACAGCCCCTGAGCAGCCAGATGTAAGTGACGAGCGGTTTGTAGCGAAAGGGACGATGTTGTGGTCATGACTCGCTTCCCTTTGAGCAGGTTTAGCGCGAACGGGCGTCGCGCGCAGTGGTGCAGAGTTGGGTCACATCGGCGAGTAAAGCATCCAGGGACGCCCCCGACAGATCGGCATCAACCGGTAGATACCACCAGTTGTCACGTGCAAAACTACGGCATTTCACTGCGTCTTTTTCGGTCATCAGCAGGCATTGATGAGTCTGCGTCAAACGCTGTAACTCTTCTTCGCTATAAGCATGGTGATCGGCAAACGCGATTTCTGCCACCGGCTGGATGCCGTGCTGTTGCAACGTTTTGAAGAACCGCGGCGGATGCCCAATACCGGCCATCGCCACCGTTTCTGGCAATTGATCGAGGTTGGCTGTCTCACCGTTCACCAGATTGATCGCCTTACCGGGACGCAACGTCATGGCGATCTCACCGGCTTGCGCCTCTCCACCATTGACGATGATGGCATTGACGCTTTGCAGCCGGGATGCGCGCTCACGCATCGGACCTGCGGGCAGCCACCAGCCATTACCGAAGCGACGGACACCATCCACTACCACAATTTCACGATCGCGCTGCAACGCGTAATGTTGCAGACCGTCGTCGGTAATAATCACATCCAGTTTCTGTGCGGCCAGCAGTCCTTCTACCGCCATACGGCGTTGAGGCGCGACGGCTACCGGCGCCTGAGTACGCTGCGCGATTAATACCGGCTCGTCGCCGGCTTGTGATGTCGGGGTATCGGCCGTCACCAGCAGTGGATAACGCTCAGCCTTTCCACCATAGCCGCGTGAGACAACGCCAACGCGCAGGCCACGCTGTTGCAGTGCCTGAACCAGCCAAATCACCATCGGCGTTTTACCGTTGCCGCCAGCCGTCAGATTACCTACCACAATCACCGGACATGGCGCACGCCAGCTTTTACGCCAGCCACGCTGATAGCTGAGGCGAATCAAACTGCTGATTGCCCCATACAGCAAACTCAGTGGCCACAATAGCAGCCACAGTGGCGAGCGCCCGCTCCAGATGCGTTCAATCATTGACCAAACTGCAGTTTGTGAAGCTGTGCATAGGCACCCTTTTCGGCGAGCAACACGCTGTGCGTACCGCGTTCAACGATACGACCATCCTCAACGACCACGATTTCATCGGCTTTTTCGATGGTCGACAGGCGGTGCGCGATAACCAGCGAAGTGCGGTTTTTCTGCAGCTCATCCAGTGCGGCCTGAATCGCGCGCTCGGATTCGGTATCCAGTGCTGAGGTCGCTTCATCAAGGATCAGAATCGGGCAATCACGCAGCAATGCGCGCGCGATGGCGATACGTTGACGCTGGCCACCTGACAGCAACACGCCGTTCTCACCAATCACGGTATCCAGACCGTTATCCATCTTCTTAATAAAGTCCATGGCGTGCGCCATAGTCGCTGCCTGTTCAATCTGTTCGCGGGTGTATTCACCATTGCGTGCATAAGCAATGTTATTGGCGATGGTGTCATTGAACAGATGGACATTCTGGGAAACCAGCGCCACCTGATTACGCAGGGAGCGCAAGGTATATTCGCGCAGATCGTGACCGTCGAGCAGAATTTCACCGGAGTCGATATCGTAGAAACGGGTCAACAGGCTCGCCATGGTCGATTTACCCGATCCTGAGCGTCCTACCAATGCCACGGTTTTGCCCTCGGGCAGTGACAGATTGATATCACGCAGCGCCGGGACTTCACGGCCAGGATAGGTAAAGGTCACATTGCGGAATTCGACATCGCCTTTGGCACGCGTGATTTCACGCTTGCCATTATCAATTTCCTGCTCGCTATCCAGAATCGAGAACAGTGTCTGACAAGCCGCCATGCCGCGCTGGAACTGGGCATTAACGTTGGTCAGCGACTTCAGTGGGCGCATCAGTGCAATCATTGATGAGAACACCACAGTGATGGTACCGGCGGTGAGAGTTTCCATCACGCTGGGGAAGCTGGCGGCGTAGAGCACAAATGCCAGTGCCAGAGAAGCAATCAGTTGAATGACCGGATCGGAAATGGAAGATGCCGAAACCAGTTTCATGCCCTGCTGGCGCATTTTGTTGCTCACCAGGGAGAAACGCTGTGCTTCAACATCCTGACCACCAAAGATCAGCACCTCTTTGTGCCCTTTCAGCATCTGTTCAGCACTGGTGGTGACTTGTCCCATGGTGTTCTGCATGTTTTTACTGATGCTGCGGAAGCGTTTGGACACTGTGCGAATCGCAAAGGAAACAATTGGCGCAAGGACTATCAAAATTAATGACAGCTGCCAACTGTAGTAGAACATCATGATAAACAGGCCGATGATCGAGGCGCCTTCACGTACGACCGTCACCAGTGCACTGGAAGAGGACGAAGCAACCTGCTCGGAATCATAAGTGATGCGTGACAGCAATGTGCCGGTTGATTGCTGGTCAAAGAACGCCACGGGCATGCCCATCATGTGACCAAACAAGCGGCGGCGCATATTCATGACCACGTTGCCCGATACCCAAGAGATGCAATAACTGGAGATGTAGCTGGTCACGCCACGCACCAGCATCAGGCCAATCACCACCAGAGGCATCCAAAGCATGACGGAGCGGTCGGCCTTGCCGAAGCCATCATCCAGTAAAGGTTTCAACAGCGACAACATTAAGGTATCGCCGGCCGCATTGAGAATCAGCGCCACCGCAGACACAAACAGTCCTGCTTTGTGCGGCGCAATCATCGGCCAGAGTCGGCGGAACGTTTGCCACGTTGAGAGATCTTTGTCTTGATGCATTATTTATTCACGCTGTTTGAAATAGCCGCTCATTCTACCTGGATTCACGTTTGACGCCAAACCACTGATGATACCAGCGAGGTTTTATTTGCTCCCTCAATCCCTTAATCTGCCATTCACCCTGCCGAATACCAATGTGGACCTGCCCGGATTGTGCCGTGTCATACCAGATATAGCCCTGTTGGCGATAGCGTTCCACCACGGCGGCGGCTGGCATGCGCCAGGCGTTATAGCGCGCTACCGATGCCACCGCGCCCTTTCCTGCAACACTACGTAACAGTAAAGGCCCCGAAGAGGTTCGGCTACCATGATGAGGGACCTGCATTAACGTGCTGGTGAGCTGGGTTTTCTCTAATGCCACCAATTTTCTTTCTGCTTCTAACTCAATATCCCCGGTGAGCAGCAGGCTGACAGCTCCATCGTCTACGCGTACGACACAAGAGTCATTATTTTGCCCTTGCGTATTCCCTGCAGGCGGCCAGAGTGCCGTAAAGGTCAGTTTGCCCCATTGCCACTGCTCTCCTCGCTGACAGGGTAAATGCCCCGCTTCACCCAATGCACTGCGGATCATCATATTGGGATTGGCCTGATGCAGTGAATTGAGCCCACCCCGATGATCCAGATGCTTATGACTTACCACCACCGTGTTTAACTGTCGTCCCTTATACAGTAACCATGGCAGTATCACGCGCGCGCCCGCATCATCTTCATTCCAGCGTGGACCCGCATCGTACAACACCACATCATTACCCTGTGTAATCGCGATCGCCAGACCATGGCCCACATCCAGCACGTCAATCTGCCAGTCATCTTGTTCAGACTGATGACGCCATAACAGAAATGCCAATGCGCAGCCGCAGCAAAGCATCAGCGTGTTATTCAGCAAACCACTGCGCCACATAAATAAACCGCCCCATAGCAGGGCCACTGCCGGCAAGGCATCATTTAACGGCCACCATCCTGCTGGCAAGTATGCCAGGCCCTGCATCACCTGATTGACAGAAAAATCCGCCAACCGCCACAGTACCGAAGCGATGGGTTGTATGGGCAGCAAAAGCGCCAGCAGTATCAATGGCACGGTGAAAAGCGATACCACCGGCACCGCGATGAGGTTAGCGACCAGTGCACTGAGGCTGATTCCCTGAAATAAAAAAATCTGCAGAGGAGCCATCAGTATCATCATGCCAAGTTGTAAGTGCAGCAATCTCAGCGGCAGCCAGCGCCAGGCCTGACGGTATCGATCCGGCAAGGCAAACCACTGGAACCAGATGATTAACATGGCGACGGCAAGAGCAGAGAGCCAAAAGCTTTCAGATAAGACGGAGAGGGGATCAAGCCAAAGCAGTACACCCATGCACAGTGTCCAAATCTGCCAGCCTGTTAACTGCCAGCCAGCCATTCTTATCGTCGTCCACAGTAGTAGCGCGACCAGCGCGCGCTGTGCTGGTGCATGGCTGCCCGACAGCCAGTAGTAGATTGTCGCGGTAATGATGCTCCCCATCAGTGGCAGCAGATAACCGATGGTGTGCGCAGGCTGCAGCAGCTGCAAGCCACGTACTATCATCCAGCCAACGCTGGCCGCTAGCGCAATATGCATACCGGAAATCGCCATTAAGTGTGCGGTTCCGGTCTCACGTAATAATTGTCGCTGAGTTTTGGTCATGTTCTCACGTTCACCAAAAGCCAGCGCCTGCAAAATGGCAGGTTGTTGCAGGTGTTCAAAAAGAGGTTGATGATGGCGCATAACCTGCGTTCGCAAATTACAATCTACCGATTCCGCCAGCTGGTTAATGATTCTCCCCTGCAAAGGTGTATGGTTTGCCAGCGCAAAACGTTGGGCATCAAACCCGCCTTCATTCAATCGACCATGCACTGCACGCAAGCGTAAGGTCATTTTCCAGCGTTGCCCTGCACAATACCCCGATTCACCTGGCTCCGCATTGATACTGACAAACAACGGCGGGAACTGATATCGCTCACCCACACGGATAATCTGGGCTTTAAATTGCTGTTGATTTTCCTTCACATCAACAATACGCAGCGTCACTTCGGCTGGCACCATTGAAAGCTGGTCAATCACATTCAGCATCTGTCTCGCTTCCAATAGCGCCCACGCCAGAAGCAGGATACCCATGCCAATAAGACGCAGCACAGCCCAAGGCAGGGATGCCACAATAAGTGCTGGTAGCACCATCACAGCGATCATTTCCATGGTCGGTATTTGAGGTAACAAACCCAATGGTAGCGCCGCCAGGATCATGATTCTGGCTACTGCAATCCCTGTTATACGCATCACTTTTCTCCCGCAATGGGCACCAGTTTGCGTGCAATTGGCAGGAATAGCTTTCAGGAATGGGGAGAGCTGGATTGCGGATGCCAAAAAAACGAAGTGGCTTTCATTGTTGATGTGGGTTTAGGAATCAGATTCACAACAACGAATTTAGAGCAAAAAAAACGACACCCGGAGGTGTCGCTTTGTCGTTCGGTAACGGCTTAGCCGTAGATATTTGCACGGTCACGCAATTCTTTGCCCGGCTTAAAGTGGGGAACGTATTTACCTTCCAGATCCACTTTGTCACCCGTTTTCGGGTTACGACCAGTGCGCGGTGCGCGGTAGTGCAAAGAAAAGCTGCCGAATCCCCGGATTTCAATGCGCTCGCCCTGTGCCAACGTGGTGGCCATGTGCTCGAGCATCTCTTTAACTGCATCCTCAACGACTTTCGCCGGAATATGAGTATGCTGTCCAGCAAGTCTTTCAATAAGTTCTGACTTGGTCATGTAACCTCCGGTTAATCCTTAATGGGAAAGGTATGACAGCTTTTACCGAAACCGGACGACTTACATCGTCCGGTGCCTCGGGTCGATTACTCGCCTTTAGCCGCTTTGAACGCTTCAGCCATAGCGCTAGAGAAGTTGCTTTCTTCCTGTTTGGTGTTAACAGTGTTGATAGCTTCTTTCTCATCAGCCTGGTCTTTAGCACGAACAGACAGGCTTACAACGCGGTTCTTACGGTCAACGCCGGTGAATTTAGCTTCAACGTCGTCACCAACACTCAGAACCAGAGTTGCATCTTCGATACGGTCCAGTGAAGCTTCTGAAGCGCGCAGGTAACCTTCAACGCCATCAGCCAATTCTACTGTAGCACCTTTAGCGTCTACTGCAGTTACTTTACCGTTAACGATAGCGCCTTTCTTGTTCAGGGTGATGTAGTTGTTGAATGGATCTTCAGCCAACTGCTTCACGCCCAGAGAGATGCGCTCGCGCTCTGCATCAACCTGCAGTACAACAGCAGCGATTTCGTCGCCTTTTTTGTACTCACGAACGGCTTCTTCGCCAGTCGCGTTCCAGGAGATGTCTGACAGGTGAACCAGACCGTCGATGCCACCGTCCAGGCCGATGAAGATACCGAAGTCAGTGATTGACTTGATTTTACCTTCAACGCGATCGCCTTTGTTGTGGGTCTCAGCGAACTGCTGCCATGGGTTGTTTTTGCACTGCTTCAGACCCAGGGAGATACGACGACGTTCTTCGTCGATGTCCAGAACCATAACTTCAACAACATCGCCCACGTTAACAACTTTAGATGGGTGAATGTTTTTGTTGGTCCAGTCCATTTCAGAAACGTGTACCAGACCTTCAACGCCTTCTTCGATTTCAACGAAGCAGCCGTAATCAGTCAGGTTGGTTACACGGCCAGTCAGCTTGGTGCCTTCTGGGTAACGCTTAGCGATAGCAACCCATGGATCTTCGCCCAGCTGTTTCAGGCCCAGAGATACACGAGTACGCTCGCGGTCGAACTTCAGCACTTTAACAGTGATTTCGTCGCCCACGTTGACGATTTCGCTTGGATGCTTAACGCGTTTCCAGGCCATATCGGTGATGTGCAGCAGGCCGTCAACGCCACCCAGGTCCACGAATGCGCCGTAGTCAGTGAGGTTCTTAACGATACCTTTAACTTCCATGCCTTCCTGCAGGTTTTCCAGCAGCTGATCGCGTTCAGCGCTGTTTTCAGATTCGATAACTGCGCGGCGAGAAACCACCACGTTGTTACGTTTCTGATCAAGCTTGATAACTTTGAACTCAAGCTCTTTGCCTTCCAGGTGCAGAGTATCGCGAACCGGACGAACGTCAACCAGTGAACCTGGCAGGAACGCACGAATACCGTTCAGCTCAACTGTGAAGCCACCTTTAACTTTGCCGTTGATAACACCGGTAACAGTTTCAGCTTCTTCGTAAGCTTTTTCCAGCGTGATCCAAGCTTCGTGACGCTTAGCTTTCTCACGGGACAGCAGGGTTTCACCGAAGCCGTCTTCAACTGCGTCAAGCGCAACGTCAACTTCGTCGCCAACCTGGATTTCCAGTTCGCCGGCTGCGTTCTTGAACTGCTCTGCAGGAATTGCAGACTCAGATTTCAGACCCGCATCAACCAGGACTACGTCTTTATCGATAGAGACAACAACGCCACGAACGATGGAACCCGGACGGGTTTCGATTTCTTTCAGTGATTCTTCAAATAGTTGAGCAAAAGATTCAGTCATATTGATAATCTTAGGATTCTTCAATTTAACGTCCACCTGACGTCATTGTCGGATGGGGTTGTTTCACATGCCCAGCACCGGATCCGTGGTACAGGGTTACTACAATTCAGTTACCGAATAGATTAAATGCCCAGCTTTTGGCGGGCATAATCAAGTGCCTTTTCAATCACTTGCTCAATGGACATACTGGTTGAATCCAGCACCAGAGCATCAGCGGCAGGCACTAAAGGCGCAATTGCACGATTACGATCGCGGTCGTCGCGTTCCTTTATCTCGGATAAAAGGCGATCAAAGTTAACATTAAAGCCCTTCTCCTGCAACTGTAGCATACGACGGTGAGCACGCTCTTCCGAACTTGCATCCAGGAAGATTTTTACCGGTGCATCGGGGAATACCACGGTGCCCATATCGCGGCCATCCGCAATCAAACCCGGCTCTTCACGGAATGCTCGCTGGCGACGCAGCAGCGCTTCACGCACGCGTGGGAAAGCAGCAACCCGCGAAGCCGTATTGCTCACTTCCTGCGTACGGATTTCACCGGTCACATCCTCACCTTCCAAAATGACCTGCATTTCGCCTTCAACAGACAAGAAACGCACGTCGAGGTGAGCCGCCATAGGCACTAATGCTTCTTCGGATTCAATATCCACCTGATGATGAAGTGCAGCCAATGCGAGTACGCGATAAATGGCACCAGAATCCAGCAAATGCCACTGCAATGACTCCGCCATCGCTTTACACAAGGTCCCTTTACCTGCGCCACTTGGGCCATCAATGGTAATTACCGGGGCGATTGCCGTCATTGTTCTCTCCTGTTGCTGCGTGCTTATTATCAGCCTTCTTGGCTGTTTGAATGCGCGGCATTATACGCTGCCCGCGTCAGGTTAGTTACCCTTTAGCGTAGACAGCGCCAGAAATTTCGACAGATTCAGAAGAATTTCCGCCCAACAAGACCAGAAGAGAGCGAGGAAACCCGGCACAAGCGTACCGGGTAGCGTGATCAAGAGGTCTGGCTGATTTTCGCCAACTGCTGGAAGTAATCCGGGAAGGTTTTCGCCGTGCAGCCGGGATCAAGAATGGTGACAGGCGTGTCCGATAACGCCACCAGCGCAAAGCACATCGCCATGCGGTGATCGTTATAAGTGCCAATATCCGCATGCTGAAGCTGAGCCGGTGGAGTGACACGAATAAAATCGTGACCTTCTTCTACTTCCGCACCCACTTTGCGCAATTCGGTCGCCATCGCCGCTAAGCGGTCAGTCTCTTTCACACGCCAGTTGTAGATATTTCGCATCAAGGTGGTGCCTTCCGCGAACAACGCCGTGGTGGCAATGGTCATCGCCGCATCTGGAATATGGTTCATGTCCATATCAATCGCGGTCAGAGAACCTCGTGTGCAGGCAATATAGTCATCACCCCACTCGATCACCGCACCCATTTTTTCCAGCACATCAGCAAAGCGGATGTCGCCCTGAACGCTGTTGCGGCCAATCCCGGTTACGCGAACCGTTCCACCTTTAATGGCGGCGGCGGCGAGGAAATAAGAGGCAGAAGAGGCATCGCCCTCCACCAGATAATCGCCCGGAGATTGATACTGCTGCTGGCCTTTCACCACAAAGCGCTGGTAGTTCTGGTTATCGACTTCGACACCAAAACAACGCATCAGGTGCAGTGTAATATCAATGTACGGCTTAGAAACCAGATCACCTTTGATGGTAATCACAGTGTCTTTCGGTGCCAGCGGAGCGGTCATTAGCAATGCTGTCAGGAACTGGCTGGAAACACTACCGTCCACACTGACATCGCCACCTACAAACCCGCCGTTCAGACGCAGCGGCGGATAATCCGTCTGCTCCAGGTAATCAATTTTAGCTCCGCCCTGACGCAACGCATCCACCAGATGACCAATTGGGCGCTCTTTCATGCGGGGTTCGCCAGTCAGCACAATCGACTGTTGACCCAGGCACAATGCGGCTGCCAGCGGACGCATAGCAGTACCGGCGTTGCCCAGAAAGAGTTCCAGGGCCTGGTCACTGTGCAGCGGACCTGCATTTCCCACCACTTCGCACACGGTACGATCGGCAGAGAGCGTATAATTGACGCCCAGCGCCTTCAGCGCATTCAGCATGTGTTTAACGTCATCGCTGTCCAGCAAATTGGTCAGGCGAGTCGTGCCGTTGGCCAGCGCGGCCAATAACAATGCGCGGTTAGAAACGCTTTTTGAACCCGGTAAGTTTACCGTGCCGTCAACGCGAGCAATCGGTTGTAGAGTCAGGGAGTCCTGCATGTGAAACCAAATCTCCAGAAAAGACAAAACCCCGTTGTTTAACGGGGCCAGTGGCCAGCCAGGCTGGCCGATGATGAGTAATTAGCCGTGACGACGTTCGAAGTCGATCATGAACTCAGTCAGGGCTTTCACCCCTTCCAGCGGCATCGCATTGTAGATCGACGCACGCATACCGCCAACCACGCGGTGTCCTTTCAGTGCATGCAGGCCTGCCTGCAGAGACTCGTCCAGGAACACTTTATCCAGCGCGGCATCAGCCAGCTGGAACGGCACGTTCATACGTGAACGGTTCGCAGCGGCAACATCGTTACGGTAGAAGCTGCTGTTATCAATGACGCCATAGAGCAGGTCTGCTTTCGCCTGATTGACCTTATCCATCTCAGCAACACCGCCCTTCTCTTTCAGCCATTTGAATACCAGACCAGAGAGGTACCAGGCAAAAGTCGGCGGTGTGTTGAACATGGATTCGTTTTCAGCCAGCACCTTGTAATCAAGGATAGACGGCACATAACTTTGTGCTTTGCCCAGCAGATCTTCACGCACCACCACCAGCGTTAATCCCGCTGGACCGATGTTTTTCTGTGCGCCCGCGTAGATCACACCGTAACGGCTGACATCGATTGGGCGAGACATAATGGTTGATGACAGGTCAGCCACCACCACTTTGTCACCAAAGTCAGGCTCTTCATCGATTGCGATGCCATCAATGGTTTCATTCGGGCAGAAATGCACATAGGCAGCATCATCGTTAAGCTGCCATTCACGCATCGGTAACAAAGCACGTTTGCCGTTAAGCGTGGTTTTGACGTCGATGGTGTTCGGGGTGCAATATTTTTCAGCTTCTTTAATCGCGCTGTGTGCCCAGTAGCCGCCATCAATATAGTCAGCGGATTTAGCATCACCCAGCAGGTTACCTGGAATAGCCGCGAACTGCGCGCGCGCGCCACCATGGCAGAATAAAACTTTGTAGTTCGATGGGATCTTCAGCAGATCGCGAAAATCCTGTTCTGCTGCTTCAGCGACAGCAATGAACTCTTTACTGCGATGGCTGATCTCCATTACAGAGGTGCCTAATCCGTGCCAGTTTGTCAGTTCTTGTTCTGCACGACGGAGCACTTCTACCGGCAGCATCGCTGGGCCGGAGCTAAAATTATAAACCTGCGTCATTTCCCCTCACCACTGTCATATCGAACGGTTATGAATACCGTATCGGTTTTATCATTGCCTCCGAATGGCTGCAATCATTAATCCGATAGCGATCTCAATTCCGGGGCGGGCTCCACCGCAGCTTATGTCATAAATGCAATAAGCCACGGAATTTTGTGAGGGAGATTCCCGAAGTAAAATCAGAATGCTGCCAGGTGATGAAATAGCCGTGACAATACCGCGATAAATTTAGACCACTGAATAGCGAAGCAGGCGCAAAACCCGTATCATTGCGCGCTTTACGCCCAACCATCGACTTGAGAGAGCGCCAACATGACGCAAACGTTTATTCCAGGAAAAGACGCCGCACTGGAAGACTCCATCGCACGTTTCCAGCACAAACTGCAGGACCTGGGCTTCAACATTGAAGAAGCCTCCTGGCTGAACCCGGTTCCACACGTCTGGTCTGTGCATATCCGCGATCGCGACTGCCCGCTGTGCTTTACCAATGGTAAAGGTGCCAGTAAGAAAGCGGCACTGGCTTCGGCGTTAGGCGAATATTTTGAGCGTCTCTCAACCAACTACTTCTTCGCCGATTTCTGGCTCGGTCAGTCCATCGCCAACGGCGATTTCGTTCACTACCCGAATGAGAAGTGGTTCCCATTGACTGACGATGACAGTTTACCAGCAGGGATTCTGGATGCGCGTCTGCAGAAATTTTACGATCCAGAAGATAGTCTGAGCGCCTCAGATCTGATTGACCTGCAGTCAGGTAATGTTGACCGTGGTATCTGCGGCCTGCCATTTACTCGTCAATCCGACCAGCAGACGGTGTACATCCCGATGAACATCATCGGCAACCTGTATGTTTCTAACGGCATGTCTGCCGGTAACACCGCGAATGAAGCGCGTGTACAAGGCCTGTCTGAAGTCTTTGAGCGCCACATCAAAAACCGCATTATCGCTGAGTCAATTAGCCTGCCAGAAATTCCTGCTGAAGTGATGCAGCGCTACCCCGGCGTGATTGAGGCGATTGAACGTCTGGAAGCCGAAGGTTTCCCGATCTTCTCTTACGATGCTTCACTGGGCGGCAAGTACCCGGTTATCTGCGTAGTGTTGTTTAACCCGGCCAACGGCACTTGCTTTGCTTCATTCGGCGCGCACCCTGACTTTGGTGTGGCATTGGAACGTACCGTTACTGAACTGCTCCAGGGCCGTGGACTGAAAGACCTGGATGTCTTCACCCCACCGACCTTTGATGATGAAGAAGTGGCTGAACACGCCAACCTGGAAACCCACTTTATCGATTCCAGTGGTTTAATCTCCTGGGACATGTTCAAAGATGATGCGGATTATCCTTTCGTCGACTGGAGTTTCTCAGGCAGCACGCACGAAGAGTTTGATACGCTGATGGCCATCTTCCGCGCGGAAGATCAAGAGGTTTACATCGCGGATTATGAGCATCTGGGCGTTTACGCCTGCCGTATCATCGTACCGGGCATGTCAGATATTTATCCGGCGGAAGACCTGTTATTGGCCAACAACAGCATGGGCGCGCCGCTGCGTGAAACGTTGCTGGCGCTGCCAGCCAGTGAGTGGGAACCGGAGGCGTATCTGAACCTCATCGAGCAGTTGGATGAAGAAGGTCATGACGACTTCACTCGCGTCCGTGAGCTACTGGGTCTGGCGTCAGGTAAAGACAATGGCTGGTACACCCTTCGTATTGGCGAGCTGAAAGCCATGCTGGCATTGGCGGGCGGAGATTTGGATCAGGCTCTGATCTGGACGGAATGGACCATGGAGTTCAACCAGTCAATCTTCAGCGCTGAACGCGCCAACTATTACCGTTGCCTGCAAACCCTGCTGTTGCTCGCCATGGAGGAAGAACGCGATCCTCTGCAATATCATCGTGCCTTTGTGCGGATGTATGGCGAAAACGCCGTTGATGCCGCTTCTGCAGCGATCAGCGGTGAAGCACCATTCTACGGCCTGCAAGCGGTAGACCTGGATCTGAAAGCCTTCCCGGCTCATCAGGCCCTGCTGGCCACCTACGAAAAACTGCAGGCAGCAAAACGTAACTATTGGTCAAAGTAATATTCACGGGCGCTTAGCGCGATATTTTTGCTAACGTTGAGAATGGCACTGATTAATCCCGGTGCCATTTTTTTTGCCTCAAATTGTCATACTCAACATTGAATATTGATAATTAACAATTCAGTTTCATTGATTAAACTGAATTAACATTAAGTCACTTTCAAAGACCCTTCATTAAACTTATTCTGCATAAATTAAAAATTTTTTAGTTGTTATAATTCAAATTGTTACATGAAAATTCCTTAGCTTAACGCCTCGCTTACCCCGTACCTCCCTGCCATTTATGATCCACATCAATTCCTGACCTATACTCCTTTGTTAGTATCTTTACAGACAATTTCAGGAGAGCGTTAGTGTGAAAGCTGACAACCCTTTTAATGCATTATTACCCGCGGCCATGGCGAAAGTTGCTGAAGATGCCGGCGTCTATAAAGCCACTAAACATCCTTTAACCACCTTCTTCTTAGCCATCACTGCTGGCGTATTTATTTCTATCGCATTTGTTTTCTACATTACTGCCACCACGGGCAGTGGCGCGATGCCCTACGGTATTGCGAAACTGATTGGCGGTATCTGCTTCTCTCTGGGTTTGATGCTGGTTGTGGTATGTGGCGCGGACCTTTTCACTTCGACGGTTTTGATTGTGGTGGCGAAAGCCAGCGGGCGCATCACCTGGATGCAACTCGGTCGTCATTGGCTGAATGTCTATATCGGTAACTTGTTTGGTGCGCTGTTCTTTGTCGCGCTGATTTGGTTAGCAGGTGAACATATGGTTGCCAACGGCGCGTGGGGGTTGAACGTCCTGCAAACCGCCGATCACAAAATGCATCACACGTTTATTGAGGCCGTTAGCCTCGGCACACTGGCTAATCTGATGGTTTGCCTGGCCGTATGGATGAGTTACTCCGGCCGCAGTCTGTTTGACAAAATGTTTGCCATGATATTGCCGGTCGGGATGTTCGTTGCCAGCGGGTTTGAGCACAGCATCGCCAACATGTTTTTAATCCCTATGGCAATTGTCATTCGCGACTTCGCCAGCCCGGAATTCTGGCAACTGGCCGGCTCCAGCGCCGCACAGTTCCCCTCTCTCAGCGTTGGCGACTTTATTGTTAACAACCTTATTCCCGTGACGATCGGCAACATTATCGGCGGCGGATTGTTAGTCGGTTTGACCTACTGGGTCATCTATCTTCGTGGTGATGAGCCGGTTCACTAAGCAATTGATACGGGCGTGCTCAAGGGCACGTCATCGTCAGAGTCTCCCTAAATAAGGCAGGTATATCATGTCCGAACTTAACGAAAAAATGGCGTCAGCCTGGGAAGGATTTAGCGCCGGCGAATGGCAGAACGGTGTCAACGTCCGTGACTTTATCCAGAAAAACTACACCCCCTATGAAGGTGACGAATCTTTCCTCGCAGGCGCCACACCCGCCACCACTAAACTGTGGGACAGCGTGCTGGAAGGTATCAAGATTGAGAACCGCACCCATGCACCGGTTGATTTCGATACCGACCTGGCTTCTACCATCACGTCACATGATGCGGGTTATATCAATAAATCGCTGGAGACCATCGTAGGTCTGCAAACTGAAGCTCCACTGAAACGCGCCATTATCCCGTTTGGCGGCATCAAAATGGTCGAGGGCTCTTGTAAGGTTTATGGCCGTGAACTCGACCCAGCCCTGAAAAAAGTCTTTACCGACTATCGTAAAACTCATAACCAGGGTGTGTTCGATGTCTATACCCCTGATATTCTGCGCTGCCGTAAATCCGGTGTCTTAACCGGTCTGCCAGATGCTTATGGTCGTGGTCGTATCATCGGTGACTATCGCCGCGTGGCGCTGTACGGCATCGATTATCTGATGAAAGATAAAGTGGCGCAGTTCAATTCACTGCAAAGCGATATGGAAAATGGTGTCAATCTTGAAGCCACCATCCGTCTGCGTGAAGAAATCTCCGAGCAACACCGTGCGCTTGGCCAGATTAAAGAAATGGCTGCCAAATACGGCTCTGATATTTCTCTGCCCGCTACCACAGCGCAAGAGGCTGTACAGTGGACCTACTTCGGCTATCTGGCCGCGGTGAAATCACAGAACGGCGCCGCGATGTCATTCGGTCGCGTATCCACCTTCCTCGATGTTTATATCGACCGTGATATTAAAGCGGGCAAACTGACTGAAGAAGGCGCGCAGGAGTTAATTGACCACCTGGTGATGAAACTGCGTATGGTACGTTTCCTGCGCACTCCAGAATATGACGAACTGTTCTCAGGTGACCCAATCTGGGCAACCGAGTCTCTGGCCGGTATGGGTGTTGATGGCCGTACTTTAGTCACCAAAAGTACCTTCCGCTTCCTGAATACCTTGTACACCATGGGCCCATCACCGGAACCTAACATGACCATTCTGTGGTCAGAAAAGCTGCCGGTTAACTTTAAAAAATATGCGGCCAAAGTCTCTATCGATACGTCTTCATTGCAGTATGAGAATGACGATCTGATGCGCCCTGACTTTGATAACGATGACTACGCGATCGCCTGCTGTGTGAGCCCAATGATTGTCGGCAAACAGATGCAGTTCTTCGGTGCCCGCGCCAACCTCGCTAAAACACTGCTGTATGCAATCAACGGTGGCGTGGACGAAAAACTGAAAATGCAGGTTGGCCCGAAAGAAGCGCCAATCACTGATGAAATTCTGGATTTCGACACTGTGATGGCACGTCTGGATCACTTCATGGATTGGCTGGCTAAACAGTATGTCACCTCATTGAATATCATCCATTACATGCATGATAAGTACAGTTATGAAGCTTCACTGATGGCGCTGCATGACCGTGATGTCTATCGCACCATGGCGTGTGGTATCGCAGGCTTGTCAGTGGCGGCGGATTCCCTGTCTGCAATTAAATATGCCAAAGTAAAAACCGTGCGTGATGCGGATGGTCTGGCCGTAGATTTCGAGATTGAAGGCGAGTATCCGCAGTTTGGTAACAACGATTCACGTGTCGATGATATGGCGTGTGACCTGGTTGAACGTTTCATGAAGAAAATTCAGAAACTGCAAACCTATCGTAATGCAGTACCTACCCAGTCGGTGCTGACCATCACCTCTAACGTGGTGTACGGTAAGAAGACCGGTAACACCCCTGACGGTCGTCGTGCAGGTGCGCCATTCGGCCCAGGTGCTAACCCTATGCACGGTCGCGATCAGAAAGGTGCCGTTGCCTCACTGACCTCGGTTGCCAAACTGCCGTTTGCTTACGCGAAAGATGGTATCTCTTACACCTTCTCCATCGTGCCAAATGCACTGGGTAAAGATGATAACGTGCGTAAAACCAACCTTGCTGGCCTGATGGATGGTTACTTCCACCATGAAGCCAATATCGAGGGCGGCCAGCACCTGAATGTCAACGTGATGAACCGTGAGATGCTGCTGGATGCGATGGAACACCCTGAGAAATATCCTCAGTTAACCATTCGCGTTTCCGGTTATGCTGTGCGCTTCAACTCGCTGACCAAAGAGCAGCAGCAGGATGTGATTACCCGTACGTTCACTCAGTCCCTGTAATCCTCCCTGAAATGTAAAGGCTCCTGCGGGAGCCTTTTCTCCCCAAGTCTGTTTTGCCAGTTTGCTTTCGCTGGCAGCCTGGCAAAATCGACTTTAATCCAAGAGCACAACACAGATTGTGCCGCCTGATGTTGAGGCTAACCCGGAGAATACATCGCAATGTCAACCATCGGTCGTATCCACTCATTTGAATCCTGCGGCACCGTTGACGGTCCCGGCATCCGTTTTATCACCTTCTTCCAGGGCTGCCTGATGCGCTGCCTCTACTGCCATAATCGCGACACCTGGGACACCCACGGTGGCAAAGAAGTCACGGTGGACGACCTGATGAAAGATGCACTGTCGTATCGTCACTTTATGAATGCCTCTGGCGGAGGAATAACGGCATCAGGTGGGGAAGCAATCTTACAAGCCGAGTTTGTGCGTGATTGGTTCCGTGCCTGTAAGGCAGAAGGCATTCACACCTGCCTGGATACCAACGGCTTTGTACGTCGTTACGATCCAGTGATCGACGAAATGCTGGATGCCACCGATCTGGTGATGCTCGACCTAAAACAAATCAATGATGATGTGCACCAGATTCTGGTTGGCGTCTCTAATCATCGCACCCTCGATTTCGCGCGCTATCTGAAGAAGAAAGGCAAACGTACCTGGATTCGCTTTGTGGTGGTGCCTGGCTATTCCGATGATGATGATTCTGCCCATCGCCTCGGCGAATTTACGAAAGATATGGAGAACGTCGAGAAGATTGAGCTACTGCCCTACCATGAACTGGGCAAGCATAAATGGATTGCCATGGGTGAAGAGTACAAACTGGATGGCGTTAAACCACCCAGCAAAGAGACCATGGAAAGGGTCAAAAAGATCCTGGCGGGTTATGGTCACGAAGTGATGTACTAACAAAAAAGGGAGCATGTCGCTCCCTTTATTATTTACGCAATCAGATATTAAGCGTGTGCAATTGGCGTGGCGTGCTGATCGGCCTTACGCAGCAGCATCACCAGATACACTAACGCGACGGCCGCAATCATCACAAACAGCAAACGGTCAGAGTAATTCTGCATCAGCATTGATGTCATGCCCGGCCCGACCAGACTGCCAATGGTGTAGCTGAACAGTAGCGCCTGATTCATGGCAACCAGCTCATGGTGCGCAACGGTTTCACATGCCCAGGACATCGCCACTGGATAGAGCGTGAAGCCAGCCAGCCCCAAAACAAACAGTGCAGGCGCCATAGCAGTATCGCCTAACATGGCGATGGCACCCAGAATCACCACAAACACCTGAACGCGCAACACCATCAGGCGCCCAAAGCGGTCGGCTAGACGGCCCACCGGCCACTGGCCGACAATGCCCGAACTCACCAGCAGCGCCATCCAGTATCCGACGTTGGCATCACTCATTCCCCGATGAGACAGATACAACGGCATCAGACCATACAGTGAACCCAGTACGATACCGGAAATGATGCAGCCGTTGATGCCCAGACGTGAGCTGCGACGGCGCAACATGGTCCAGATGCGACCGGTAGAAGCCTCTTCAGTCGCGGAGCTGGCATTAACACGCAGGAAGACCACCGGCAGCACGGCACAGACGATCAGCGCGGTAACCCATGGGATCACCTGCAGGAGTTCAGTCGAAACGCGACTCACCAGCAACTGACCCGCTACCGTGCCGAGATAGTAGATGATCATATAGGCAGCCAACAACTGACCGCGATTACGCACTGTACCGCTGCACAGCAACGCACTCTCCACCACCACCCAGATCAGCGCGCAACCAACACCCGCAACAAAACGCAGCGCAGTCCAGCTGTAGAAGCCTTCTAACAACACCATTCCCATAGTTGCGACGGCAAACAGGGCGCTGGCCAGATAGAAACAGCGATTAAAGCAATAGCGGTTGATTAACCAGCCCGCCAGCAATGTCCCCAGCAGATTCCCGGTGTAATAGGCTGAGCTGGCCATACCCACCTGCCATGTCGGCAGTTGATCGTGAGTAAGCCAAAGCGGTACCAGCGTATTAAGCACAGCAATAGACACCGTCATGAGCATTAAGCCGCAGAGCAGCAACACGACGGGGCGTGACCAGGTAGACATAGGGATTAAAAACCAAAGAAATGAAGATAATTGCGCGCAGTTTGCCATTCGCTATTTTAAAGTCAACGGGCAAAAAATCACCACAGCACAATTTGCTGCTGAACAATTTATTATTTTTATCTTCAGCAGCTTAGAGGAGATATATCATCACCATAACTCATTGCTATCTGCATGAATTTATGGATTTTAGTGTTTTAAGCGAGTCTACTGACGATAACGTTTATTTCTGATTAATTCTTACTAAAAATAATCGCTCGATCCTGAAAATAAAAAACCCGGCATTGCCGGGTTTTATTGTCGGAAACCAGCGATTAACCAATGATTTCCAATCCGCCCATATAGGGACGCAGCACTTCTGGTACTTCGATACGGCCGTCAGCCTGCTGGTAGTTTTCCAGCACCGCCACCAATGTACGTCCAACTGCCAGGCCTGAACCGTTCAGTGTGTGCACCAGGCGAGGCTTCTTGTCGGTTTTACTGCGGCAGCGAGCCTGCATGCGACGCGCCTGGAAATCCCACATGTTGGAACAAGAAGAGATCTCACGATAGGTATCCTGCGCCGGCAGCCACACTTCCAGATCGTAGGTTTTGGCGGAACCAAAGCCCATATCACCAGTACACAGCAGCACCTTACGGTACGGCAGGTTCAGCAACTGCAGGACTTTCTCAGCATGACCAACCAACTCTTCCAGTGCGTCCATTGAAGTCTCAGGCGCAACAATGTGCACCATCTCAACTTTGTCGAACTGGTGCATACGAATCAGACCACGCGTGTCGCGTCCGTAAGAACCTGCTTCAGAGCGGAAGCACGGCGTGTGCGCGGTGAGTTTTATCGGCAGATTTTCTTCTTCCACGATCTCATCACGCACCAGGTTGGTCAGCGGCACTTCCGCCGTCGGGATCAGTGCGTAGTTGCTGCTGCCCGCTTCTTCACCCAAAGGCTTGGTGTGGAACAAGTCTTCACCAAACTTAGGTAATTGGCCCGTACCAAACAGCGTCTCATGGTTGACCAGATACGGCACGTAGGTTTCCAGATAACCGTGCTGTTGAGTGTGCAGATCAATCATGAACTGGCTGAGCGCACGATGCAGGCGAGCGATCTGCCCCTGCATCACGATGAAACGTGAACCGGTCAGTTTCACTGCAGCGGCAAAATCCAGCCCTTTAACCGCTTCACCCAGCTCAACGTGGTCTTTTACCGGGAAATCGAACTGGCGCGGCTGGCCCCAGCGGCTGACTTCCTGATTCTCGCTATCGTCTTTACCCAGCGGCACTTCATCGACCGGCAGGTTAGGCAGCGAGAGGGCAAAATCGCGGATGGTGTTTTGCAGTGTATCCAGCTCAACCTTCGCCGCATCCAGGCGTTCGCCCAGCACGTTCACTTCCTGACGCAGTGGCTCGATGTCTTCCCCACGCGCTTTGGCCTGACCGATGGATTTGGATCGGGAGTTACGCTCTGCCTGCAGATTTTCAGTTTCTACCTGCAGTACTTTACGACGCTCTTCGAGCGAACGCAGCGTTTCCACATCCAGTTTGAATCCTCGGCGTGCCAGTTTTTCAGCGACTGCGTCTGGCTCATTACGCAGCAGATTGGGATCGAGCATGCTTATCCTGTGTAATTAAGGTTGGTTGAACGAATGAAGGGATGCATCCCACTGGAATGCATTGAAATACTTGCTCACCTTACCGTAAGGCGTTTATCAGCGGTAGCGTTTTATCGGGCTATTTTGATCCTGTTCAGCCAACCAGGCGAGTTTTTCGCCGATTTTCCCTTCAAGCCCCCGATTGGTGGGTTGATAGTAGCGCGTTTGCGCCATTTCAGGCGGGAAGAACACCTCTCCTGCCGCGTAAGCATTGGGTTCGTCATGTGCATAACGATACTCTTTGCCCAGCCCCATCTCTTTCATTAATTTGGTGGGCGCATTGCGCAGGTGCTCTGGCACATCATAATCCGGGAATTCTCGTGCGTCGCGCATGGCCGCCTTGAACGCCGTGTAAACCGCATTACTTTTGGGCGCGCAGGCCAGATAGACGATCGCCTGTGCGATGGCGCGCTCACCTTCTGCAGGCCCGACGCGAGTGAAACAGTCCCAAGCCGAAATAGCCACCTGCATACCGCGTGGATCGGCGTTGCCCACATCTTCCGAAGCGATCGCCAGTAAACGGCGTGCAACATACAGCGGATCACCCCCGGCCGTGATGATGCGGGCATACCAGTAGAGAGCGGCATCTGGCGCCGAACCGCGCACGGATTTATGCAGCGCCGAAATCAGATCGTAGAAACGATCGCCTTTATTATCAAAACGCGCCGCCCTTTCTCCCGAGACTTCATTCAGCAGCTGTGGCGTCAGCTCACGCTGACCTTGCGCGTTGCTCTCTGCCATATCCGCCATCATTTCCAGCGTATTCAGCGCACGACGTGCATCGCCGTTAACCAACTCAGCAATCATGCGCCGGGTGTTTTCTGGGAGCAAAATGTCGCTGTTACCGTAACCCCGCGCACTATCCTCCATCGCCTGGGTGAGCACCTGTTCAATATCTTCCGTGGTGAGCGATTTCAGCAGATAGACACGAGCACGCGATAGCAGTGCCGAGTTGAGTTCAAACGATGGATTCTCGGTGGTCGCACCGATAAAGGTAATGGTGCCATCTTCAATATGGGGCAGGAATGCATCCTGCTGGCTTTTATTAAAACGATGAACCTCATCCACAAACAGGATGGTACGGCGGCCCAGTTGACGATTCTGCCGCGCGCGCTCGATGGCTTCACGGATCTCTTTCACGCCGGATGTCACGGCAGAAATTCGCTCGACATCCGCCTTGCCATAGTGCGCAATGATCTCTGCCAGTGTTGTTTTCCCTGTTCCTGGCGGCCCCCACAAAATCATTGAGTGCAAATGCCCGGCTTCAATCGCGCGCGGCAGCGGTTTACCCGCCGCCAGCAGATGCTGTTGCCCGATATACTGCTGCAATGTGGTTGGCCGCATACGCGCGGCCAGCGGCTGAAACTCATTTGAAGTGGCGAAATCCAGGGACAGGTTACTCACCGCGACCTCACTGACGTTGATCGTCCACCGTTACCCCTTTTGGCGGTGTAAAGGTGAACTTATCTGGGCTAATCGCACCGTTTTTCTGGCTTTTCAGCTGATAATCACTGTGTTGACCATCTTGCTCAATCGCACTGAATTTGTTGATGGTTCCGGATGCAGAGACGTTGATGGTGAATTGCTTCAGGTTGCCATCGCTGCTTTTTGGCGTCAGTTCGAAATTATCACCCTGCTGCTTGATGTTGTACTGCTGCCAGTCGCTTGGCTGATTTCGGGCAATCAGCATGAATGGCGTATTGCTGGTGGCGTTCTGCAGCAGGCTAACGCTGGCTTGCTCGACAAACGGATTATAGAACCACAGGTTTTTACCGTCGGAGATAATCACGCTTTCGTCTGGCGCGGTCATATGCCAGTTGAATAGGCTTGGGCGTTTAACCCACAGCTCACCTTCACCATCCTGCACATTTGCACCGCTGCCATCTGTCACTTTCTGGCTAAAGCTGGCATGGAAGCTGTTCACTTTGTTCAGACGCTGCTGCAAATCGCTCGACGCATCCGCCAATACCGACGAAGAAACAAAACCGGCCAGCAGGCCGCAGGCAATAACGCGTAATTTCATCTGATTCGATTCCTTATTCATGGTTTCCCGACACTTACTGCATTAAACGTAGTTGCCGCTCTGTCTGTTCGACAGAAGAAAAAGCCGAAAGCTCCCAACGATATGGGGATCGTTCTGCAGATAAACAACGGGCCAGTGTTAACTGGCCCAGAAGTAAGTCATGGCGTGCGCTAGATTACATCTCATGCGGCGGCGGTGATAGCACCTCGCGGTTACCATTATGGCCCGGTTCAGAGACAATACCCTGCGCTTCCATCTGTTCAATGATGCGCGCTGCACGGTTGTAACCAATACGGAACTGACGCTGAACACCGGAGATAGAGGCGCGACGTTTCTCGACCACAAATGAGACCGCCTGATCGAACAGCGGATCAAGCTCTTCATCACCATCAAGACCGCCCGCTGTGCTCTCGCTCTCTTCACCCGCGGTAATGCTGTCGATGTATTGCGGACGTCCACGTGCTTTCCAGTCCTGCACCACCGCATGCACTTCCTGATCGCGCACGAAGGCACCGTGGACACGCACCGGCATTGAGGAGTTAGGCGGCATATAAAGCATGTCACCCATTCCCAGCAGTGATTCCGCGCCGCCTTGATCAAGAATGGTGCGTGAGTCAATTTTACTGGACACCGTAAAGGCGATACGCGTTGGGATGTTGGCTTTGATCAAGCCGGTAATCACATCCACCGACGGACGCTGGGTTGCCAGCACCAGGTGAATACCCGCCGCACGCGCTTTCTGTGCCAGGCGAGCAATCAACTCTTCAACTTTCTTGCCCACCGCCATCATCAGATCGGCGAATTCATCGACCAACACCACGATATACGGCAGTTTTTCCAGCACTGGCGGCGTAGTGTCCATGCTGTCACCCGGCTTCCAGAACGGGTCTGGAATTGGACGCCCCATGGCAGCAGCCTGCTCAATTTTCTCGTTGTAACCGGCAAGATTACGCACGCCCAGCGCAGACATCAGTTTATAGCGGCGTTCCATCTCACCCACACTCCAGCGCAGCGCGTTCGCTGCATCTTTCATGTCGGTGACCACCTCAGTCAGCAAATGCGGAATGCCTTCGTAGACGGAGAGCTCCAGCATTTTCGGGTCGATCATGATAAAGCGCACTTCTTCTGGTGTGGCTTTATACAGCATGCTGATGATCATGGTGTTCACACCAACCGACTTACCGGAACCGGTCGTACCGGCAACCAGCAGGTGCGGCATCTTCGCCAGATCGGCCACCACCGGCTGGCCCGAAATGTCTTTCCCCAGCACCACTGACAGCGGTGACGGGTTATCACGGAACTTGTCGCAATCAAGCACTTCGCGCAGATACACGGTTTGGCGATGTTTGTTCGGTAATTCCAGGCCGACGTAAGGTTTGCCTGGAATCACTTCCACCACACGCACCGCGACGGCAGAGAGCGAACGGGCCAAATCGCGCGACAGGTTAGAGATACGTGCGGCTTTCACGCCAGGAGCAAGATCCAGCTCAAAGCGGGTGATAACCGGGCCAGGCGAGATGCCCACCACCTCAGCCTTCACACGATAATCGGCCAGACGCGCTTCAACCAGACGTGCTGTCTGCTCAAGCGCGAACATATCCACAGGTTCCTCTTCCGAAGGCGGAGAGGTCAGCAAATCAAGCGTCGGCAGCGGCGTAGAAGGCTTTTCCAGCGGACGTTCATGACGAACCAGGAACGGATGGAACAGGCTATCTTGCGCAGGTGCGACCGGTTGAGGCGCTTCTGCTGGCGCAGCATAGCTTTCGGTCTCGGGCGATGACCATGGGCTATTGTGCTCATTCAGCGATGGCATGGCTTCCGGCTGCGGTGCTGCAGGTTGTTGCCACTGCGCAGGTGCTCCAGATTGCGGTGCGGCAGGCTGCTGCCACTGCGAAGGCGCTTCAGGTTGCGGTGCGACAGGCTGCTGCCATTGCGCAGGCGCTTCCGGCTCAGGCGTGGCATCGATGGTAAACAATGGCTCGCTTGGGCCGTCATCAACCAAATCTTTCATCGGCGAAAAATCAAAGGCTGATGAAGTATCAAGGTTAAATACTGGGCCTTCATTGGTATCAGATTGCTGATAGCGTTGTTGCTGCTGAGCTGCAAACTGATTAGCCAACTGCGCCTGATGTAAAGCCTCTTCATCTTCTTCGACTTGATGCTGTCCGGTCTCTGCATAGCGCTGCTGTTGCTGAGACGCAAACGCTTCACGCAGTTGGGCTTCCTGCAACGCAGCATCCCCTTCATGATCCTGTAACGGTTCATGATAGGTCGCGGTCATTTCAGGCAGTTGCTGTTCGGCTTCTTCTCGCGCTTTGTCTTCAGCCATACGCTGTGACGGCAACTTAATGCCGTAAGAAGCCAGTTCACGACGTGTTGGCAGTTTAACTTTGTTCGGACGCGGCAATTCAGGGCCAATACCCTGCTTCACCTGCGGGTTGTAATCGCGCTCCGGCACCACATCGAAAGCGGGTGTATACGCAGAAGCCGTTTTCGCTGCAGCTGCCCCCACTGCTGCGGCTGCCGCAGTGTTCAGAGAAGCAGATGATTGAGCGGCATCCTGCCAGTTCCCCATGCGTGGCCCTTCATCTTCATCAACGGGTGAAAACGCTGAAGGTGCAGGTTCGCCCGGAACTTCAAAGCGATACAGCGGCGGTGCGGGTTGAATAACCGGTTCAGGCGCAGGAGGTACCGCAACAGGTGCTTCTGCCGCTCGCACTTCCGGGGTATGAACAACAGGTGCCGCTTCGGCTGGTGCATTGAACACGGGGGAAGGCACAACTGGCGCCTGGTGTGCTGCTTCGGCGGTCACAGCAATGGCTGCAGCTGTCGCGGCACTGGCTTTGGCTAGCAGAGGATCATCCGGCAGCTGTTCGGCGATAGGCTCAGCCACCTTACGCGGCTTAGCCAGTAGAACGTCATCATCGTCATCATGCGATTGCGCAGCACGCAGTTGAGGCGCAGCATGTTCGGCATGCTCTTCCTCTTCTTCGTACTCATCTTCTTCCTGCCAGGGTTCGTCATGACGAGAGCGGTTGCTGGCGAAGGTCAGCACGCCCATCACCACGCTCCCGATTTTTTCGGCGATCGTCAGCCACGACCAGCCTGTGTACAGGGTTATGCCTGCCGCCCAGACGCAGATCAGCGTTAAAGTACCGCCGGCAGAACTAAACCAGGGTGCCATCGCATTACTGACGAGGCTGCCAATCACACCGCCCGAAGCAAAGTACCAGATGTCATCGACGTTCAGCGCGGCTAAACCACAAGTGGTCACCACCAGCGCCAGCACGCCAATCAGTCGTAAGCCCACCGCAAAGTAATCGATGTAATCCTGGCGATCGCGCTGACGGAATGTAATCCAGCACAAACCAATGATGACCGGAGGTATGGCATACGCCATCACGCCGAAAATGAATAAGAGCGTATCCGCCAGCCATGCGCCGACACTACCACCCAAATTATGGATCGGTTCATGCCAGGCGGTCTGAGACCAGCTGGGATCGGAAGGGTTGAAGCTAACCAGCGACACCATCAAATAGATGGCGAACAGGGCCACAAGGATGAGCAACGCTTCCAGCAGCCTGCGTCCACTGCTCAGCGGTTGTAACGAAACGTCTTTATCTTCTGTATATTCCTGGCTCAAGAGAACTCTCCAGGTGCCTGTAAATTAAGAAGGCAACAGCGCCGGGCAAGCCCGACGCTGGTCCTGTATGAATTCACAGGAGTGTACCGAATTCCTGCAAGTTTTGCACCTGCCCTGCATTACCGGGTTTTGATCACCAGACGATTGCTCTGTTTGACCTCTTCCATCACCACGTAAGTACGGGTGTCGTTAACGCCCGGCAGGCGCAGCAAGGTTTCACCCAAAAGCTTACGGTAGGCGGACATGTCCGGTACACGGGTTTTCAACAGGTAGTCAAAGTCACCGGAAACGAGGTGACACTCTTGAGTTTCCTCAAGTTTTTGCACAGCGGCGTTAAATTGTTCAAACACATCTGGCGCACCACGATTCAGAGTAATCTCAACGAATACCAGCAGAGAAGCATCCAGATAATGTGGGTTCAGTTGTGCGGTGTAACCCAAAATGAAGCCCTGACGTTCCAGGCGACGCACACGCTCAAGACACGGCGTAGGTGATAAGCCAACACGTTTTGAAAGCTCAACATTAGAAATACGGCCGTCTTTTTGCAGTTCATTCAGAATGTTTCTGTCGATACGGTCCAGATCTTTTCCGGGGCGTTTCTTATTGTCTACCATTATTATTGTCTCTCTTAATTCCTTCCCTTTACCTGCCACACCCTGAAAACGCTCATTGTTCAGGGCCTTACTGAAGTGAAGACGATAAGTCTGTGCAGTAATGCTTCCATCCGTATGACGCATGTTGTCTGTCCACATCATGCGTCATTACCAATGTCAGACTGAGTTTATCCGGCAAAAACGTGCAAAACAGAAATGAAATTCTGTTTTGAACCGCTAAATATTCTCCGCTTCTGGTAATGTTTTCGCAAAACAGCAGGCGATTGTCAAAGTAAAACATCCAAATTCAGTACAAGATGCCAGATAGAGTTCTGGGTTGCTGTTTTTAAATGAGAATTTTAATGCTGCTGCACCAGAATTTGCCGAGCATTGCCCCCTTTTGGCGCAATCGACGTGCAGAATTTGCACTCATCGACTACGCCGCTTGCAGCGATTGTTATCAAAATTGCTGAAACCTTTTTTTGCTGCGCTAATTTCCCTACAATCAAAAACTATGTTGTCGCAAAAAACTGAGGAACGCATGAGTACGGCCAAACACAGTAAGCTGCTCATTTTAGGCTCCGGCCCTGCCGGATATACTGCGGCAGTCTATGCCGCCCGCGCTAACCTGAATCCGGTATTGATTACCGGGCTGGAAAAAGGCGGTCAGCTCACCACCACAACTGAAGTGGAGAATTGGCCAGGCGATCCGAACGATCTGACAGGCCCGGCGTTGATGGAACGTATGCAAGAGCATGCCGAGAAATTCAACACCGAAATTATTTTCGACCATATTCATACGGTAGATTTGCAGAATCGCCCGTTCCGTTTAACGGGGGACAGTGGCGAATACACCGCTGACGCGCTGATCATTGCTACTGGCGCCTCCGCACGTTATCTCGGCCTGCCCTCTGAAGAAGCGTTCAAAGGCAAAGGCGTTTCCGCCTGTGCGACCTGTGACGGTTTCTTTTATCGCAATCAAGAAGTCGCGGTGATTGGTGGCGGTAATACCGCGGTGGAAGAGGCCCTTTACCTGGCAAATATCGCGGCGAAAGTCCATTTGATTCACCGTCGTGATAGCTTCCGTGCGGAAAAAATTCTGATCGATCGTCTGATGGATAAAGTGCGCAACGGCAACATCGTACTGCACACCGATCGCACACTGGAAGAAGTGGTCGGCGATCAGATGGGTGTCACCGGTGTGAAACTGCTTTCCACCAAAGGTGAAGAGCCGGAAGCGCTGGATGTTGCCGGGCTGTTTGTGGCGATTGGTCATAGCCCGAATACCGCCATTTTCGACGGCCAGCTGGCGCTGGAAAACGGCTATATCAAAGTGCAGTCCGGTCTGCAGGGCAATGCGACCCAGACCAGCATTCCTGGCGTGTTTGCGGCGGGTGACGTGATGGATCATATTTATCGCCAGGCGATCACCTCTGCCGGCACCGGCTGTATGGCGGCGCTGGATGCAGAACGCTATCTTGACGGGCTTGTTAAACCCGATCTGTAACTTGTTAATAAGCTGATCATAATTGCAAAGAGGCGACCTGTTTAGGTCGCCTTTTTTATTGCCTGCATGCTAAAGTTCATGCGCTTACTATTTCCGGATACTTTATCCGGTTTTGCCTCTCTCCATCAGTGATCAAACGGCTTCGCATGGAAAAATCACGGCAGCAACATCTTCTTCGCTGGCTCCGCCAGCAACGTCTTCATGGCGCACGAAGTTTACGTGCCGCATCGCTATTCGGTTTTGCTGGTGCACTGGTGATTATTGCTCAAGCCTGGTTGCTGGCCTCGCTGCTGCAGAATCTTATTGTTGCCCAACAACCGCGCGGTGCCCTGCTGACTGATTTCATCCTGCTTCTGTTGTGCTTTGCTCTTCGCGCAGGTCTGCACTATGCACGAGAAATGGCAGGTTACCGTGCTGGCGTTGCCATCCGTCGCGCTCTGCGCAAACAGGTACTGGATAAGCTGAATGATTTAGGTCCTGCCTGGGTTCAGGGCAAACCAGCGGGAAGCTGGGCAACGCTGCTGCTTGAGCAAATTGAAGAGATGCAAGAGTATTACGCGCGGTATCTGCCACAGATGTCACTGGCCGTTTTTATTCCCTTCGCCATCCTGATAGCCATCTTCCCGATTAACTGGGCTGCAGGATTGATCCTGCTCGCGACCGCACCGCTGATTCCGATTTTCATGGCGATGGTCGGCATGGGTGCCGCCGATGCAAACCGTCGCAACTTCCTCGCACTGGCACGTCTGAGCGGCGATTTTTATGACCGCCTGCGCGGGCGTGAAACCTTGCGCCTATTCTACAGGGCTGCCGCTGAACAGCAGGCGATTGCTGAAAGCACCACGGATTTTCGTCAGCGCACCATGGAAGTGCTGCGCCTTGCTTTTCTCTCTTCCGCAGTGCTGGAATTCTTTGCCTCACTGGCGATTGCCGTGGTCGCGGTCTATTTCGGCTTCTCCTATCTTGGCGAACTCAATTTTGGTCATTACGGCACTGGCGTGACCTTGTTTGCTGGATTCCTGGCACTGATATTGGCGCCTGAGTTTTTCCAGCCGCTGCGCGATCTGGGTACTTTTTACCACGCTAAAGCGCAAGCTGTTGGGGGCGCAGATGCACTGGATCGTTTTCTTAACGAAAGTCCGGAAATCCCAGCTTCCGCCTCCAGCCTGTCAGTCGCTTTCGATACCCCTTTAAGCCTTGAAGCACAAGATTTGGTGGTGATGACAGCCAAAGGTGAAGCGTTATCACAGCCGCTGAATTTTACGCTTGAGGCGAATAAACGCGTGGCGCTGGTGGGTCAGAGTGGAGCAGGTAAATCAGCACTGATGAACGTGTTGCTCGGCTTTCTGCCCTATCAGGGATCGCTGCGGGTCAATGGGCATGAACTGCGGGATATCAGCCGTGAGAACTGGCAGCAGCATCTGGCGTGGGTCGGTCAAAATCCCCATTTGCCCGCGACCACGTTGCGCGAAAACCTGTCTCACAACAGCAGCATGGATGAAGCAACACTGCGCAGCGTTTTGCAACAGGCGGGCGTGGATGAGTTTATCGCCCGTTTACCGCAAGGCCTCGACACCCCCATTGGCGATGGCGGAATGGGCCTTTCTGTTGGCCAGGCACAACGCGTCGCCGTTGCGCGTGCACTGTTGAAACCGGCACAACTACTGCTGCTGGACGAGCCCGGTTCAGGTCTTGATAGCCAAAGTGAACAGCATGTGTTGCGCGCATTAAACCAGGCAGCCACACAGCAAACCACCCTCATGATCACCCACCAACTTCACGATCTTGCCAGTTGGGATGAAGTTTGGGTGATGCAATCCGGGCAACTGGTGCAGCAGGGGCAGTGGCAACAACTGATTGCTCAGGACGGGCCGTTGCGTGCCATGGTGCAGCATCGCCAGCAGGAGATTGTCTGATGAATCCACTATTGCCGTTTCTGTGTCTGTTTCGTCGTCATCCCTGGCGTTTAGGTCTGGGCATCGTGTTAGCCATTGCGACTTTGCTCGCCAGTATCGGCTTGCTCACCCTATCTGGCTGGTTCCTTGCCGCCTCATCGCTGGCTGGCGTGGCTGGCCTTTACAGTTTCAACTATATGTTGCCCGCAGCAGGGGTGCGTGGCGCGGCCATCACTCGCACTGCGTCGCGTTACTTCGAACGCTTAGTCAGTCACGATGCCACTTTCAGGGTGTTGCAGCATTTGCGTGTGTTCACCTTTAGCAAACTGATCGCGCTGGCCCCCGAACAACTGGCCTGTTTCAGACAGGGCGAACTGCTTAACCGCTTTGTCAGTGATGTCGATACGTTAGACCATCTCTATCTGCGTGTGATTTCACCACTGGTCGGTGCCGCGGTGGTCATTATTGTCGTTACTTGCGGCCTGGCGATGTTAGATGTGCCACTGGCGCTACTCCTGGGCACGATGATGCTGCTGACGTTGCTCCTGATGCCACCGCTGTTCTGGCGATTAGGCACCTCAGCCGGGCATCGCATCGCTCAGCATCAAGCCAGCTGGCGTTTGCAACTGACGCAATGGGTAACCGGGCTCGCCGAATTGCAAATTTATGGCGCAGCGGCGTGGTGGCGTCACAAACTGGATGCCGAAGAATTCAGCTGGCAGCAGGCGCAGCGGCGTCAGCATAGTCTGCAAGCGCTGGCGCAAAGCCTGTTACTGCTCATCAGCGGCTTAACCGTGGTCTTGCTACTGTGGATTTCAGCGGCGGGCGTGGGCGGCGATAGTGCACCAGGCGCATTCATCGCGCTCTTCGTGTTCTGCGGCCTGGCGGCTTTTGAAGCGCTGGCACCGGTAGCGGGCGCCTTTTTGCCGCTGTCGCAGGTGACTGGCGCGGCACAGCGCGTAAGGGAGATCATTGAGCAAGAGCCTCTTATTCGTTTTCCCTCTTCGACTGCACCTTCTGATTCGGGCATCAACCTGACGCTGGAAAAAATCACTTTCAGCTATCCGCAGCGACCGGAACCGGTACTCAGGCACTTCTCGCTGACACTGCGAACCGGTGAGCATCTGGCACTGCTCGGCCCCACCGGCTGCGGCAAATCCAGTTTGCTGGCACTGATCACGCGCGGCTGGCAGGCGCAGCAGGGTGACATTCGACTGAATAATATTCCCCTAGCTGAGTGGGACGAAAAAAGTCTGCGTCAACGTATCAGCGTGGTCACGCAGCGCGTGCATCTGTTTAGTCAGACGTTACGCGATAATTTACTGCTGGCACACCCTGCCGCCAGTGATGAACAACTGAATGCAGCACTGCATCAGGTTGGACTCACCCATTTGGCGGAACATGATGAAGGGCTCAACGCATGGATGGGTGAAGGTGGCCGCCCGCTGTCGGGAGGCGAACTGCGTCGCCTGGCCATTGCACGCGCCCTGTTGCACAACGGCGATCTATGGTTGCTTGATGAGCCCACCGAAGGCCTGGACGCCACCACCGAACAGCAGATATTGACGCTGTTGCGCCAGGTCAGTCAGGGTAAGACGGTGATCATGGTGACCCATCGCCTCAGCGGTCTGGCAACGATGGATCGTATTTGCGTGATGGACCAGGGACAGATTATTGAGTCGGGCACGCATGACGAATTAATCTCAAAAGCAGGACGCTATTGGCGTTTCCACCAGCGCTTTGCGCTATAGTCTTAGCGAGCAGCCCGAAGGGTAATTGACGCAATGAGACTGGTACAACTTTCACGGGATTCATTAAATTTTCCTCCGCCGGAGATGGCGCTGCGCGAGCCGAATGGATTATTGGCGATGGGCGGCGACCTCTCCCCTGCCCGACTGATGAACGCCTATCAGCGCGGCATTTTCCCCTGGTTTTCGCCCGGCGATCCGATTCTATGGTGGTCGCCCGATCCGCGTGCCGTGATGCTTCCTGAATCTTTTCATCTCAGCCGCAGCATGGCGCGTTTTCATCGCCGTTCACCTTTTCGCGTTACCATGAATCATGCTTTCCCGCAGGTACTGGAAGGCTGTGCCAGCGGCAGACAAGAAGGCACCTGGATTACCTTTGAGGTGAAACGCGCCTGGCTGCGTTTGTACGAGCTGGGTCACGCGCATTCGATTGAAGTCTGGAATGATAATCGGCTGGTAGGCGGCATGTATGGTCTGGCGCTTGGGCAGATTTTTTGTGGCGAGTCGATGTTTAGCCGCCAGGAAAATGCGTCAAAAACTGCGCTGTGGGTGTTCTCTCAGCATTTTCTCGCTCATCAGGGACGCTTGATTGATTGCCAGGTGATTAACCCACATACGGCTTCGTTGGGCGCCGTTGAAATCCCGCGTGTCGATTATTTACAGTACGTGCAAACACTGGCGTGGCAGCCTGTTTTAAGCGGTTGCTGGCAAACACAAACCCTTTTTTGACCCTGCTCGCAGATGTTTTGCACACAATTCCCGACAAAAGTGATACAATAAGCGAGTTTGGTATGTCGTCCGCGCTTCGCTGTGGCGAGCCGGAATTGCCAGGTTGGGAATCTCATCCATTTCCCGAAGCTGTTGCCGTTGTGCACTTGATGCCAATTGCGACAACTTCTTAGCCCGCTAATCCCCCGCAGACGTCAATAAAAACACCCGAATTTTTCCGTAATGCACGCGCAATGGCGCGACGCACGGCGAAGCGTTGGCAAAATCGCCAACGGTTCTTTACATAAATCATGGAATTCGGCATTATCTTGCCGGTTCAACAGTTTGGTAGTTCACCCCAGAGGATTCGATGGCCAAAGAAGACAATATTGAAATGCAAGGTACCGTACTGGATACGTTACCTAACACCATGTTCCGCGTAGAACTTGAAAACGGGCACGTGGTTACCGCTCATATCTCCGGTAAAATGCGCAAAAACTACATCCGCATCCTGACGGGCGACAAAGTGACTGTCGAGTTGACCCCGTACGACCTGAGCAAAGGCCGCATTGTCTTCCGTAGTCGCTAAGTTGTTGTCCACATCTCGCGTTTGTGGCAATTAACTGAGCGCGAAAAAAAAGGCCGGATTTTCATCCGGCCTTTTCTTATCTGCAACTCAGCACATCAGTGCACAGTCCCTTCGGTTTTCCGTTTTTCCGCACTCAGGAAATGGTAGGTCAGCTGGTTTTTTTCTTTATCCAGCGCCACCGAGACTGAACCGCCATCCACTAATGAACCAAACAGCAGTTCGTTAGCCAGTGGTTTCTTCAGATTCTCCTGCACGGCACGTGCCATTGGGCGGGCACCCATCGCTTTGTCGTAACCTTTATCCGCCAGCCAGTCACGAGCATCATCACTGACTTCCAGCGAGACGCCTTTTGCATCCAGTTGCGCTTGCAACTCGACGATGAACTTATCCACCACCTGATGGATAACCGCGGTATCCAGATGACGGAACCAGATAATGTTATCCAGACGGTTACGGAACTCAGGCGTAAAGATCTTTTTGATCTCTTCCATCGCGTCGGTGCTGTTGTCCTGATGAATCAAACCAATCGACTTACGCTCAGTTTCGCGAACACCGGCGTTGGTGGTCATCACCAGCACCACATTGCGGAAGTCCGCTTTGCGGCCGTTGTTATCGGTCAGCATGCCGTTATCCATCACCTGCAGCAGCAGGTTAAAGACATCCGGGTGCGCTTTCTCGATTTCATCCAACAGCACCACCGCATGCGGATGCTTAATCACCGCATCGGTGAGCAAACCACCCTGATCGAAACCAACATATCCCGGAGGTGCACCGATCAAACGGCTAACGGTGTGGCGCTCCATATACTCGGACATATCGAAACGCAGCAGCTCAATCCCCAGGGCCTTCGCCAGCTGAACCGTCACCTCGGTTTTACCGACGCCGGTTGGACCAGCAAACAGGAATGACCCCACTGGTTTACGATCCTGACCGAGACCGGCACGGCTCATCTTGATCGCTTCAGTCAGTGCTTCAATCGCGTTATCCTGGCCAAACACCAGCATTTTCAGACGATCGCCGAGATTTTTCAGCGTGTCGCGATCGGTGGCTGACACACTCTGCTCTGGGATACGCGCAATACGTGCCACCACGGATTCAATATCAGATACATTGACCGTTTTCTTACGCTTACTCACCGGCACCAGGCGCGCGCGCGCACCCGCTTCATCTATCACGTCAATCGCCTTATCCGGCAGATGACGATCGTTGATGTATTTCACCGCCAGTTCCACGGCTGCACGCACTGCCTTCGCGGTATAACGCACATCATGGTGAGCTTCATACTTCGGTTTCAGTCCGTTAAGAATCTGCACGGTTTCTTCGACAGAAGGTTCGGTAATGTCGATCTTCTGGAAACGACGCGCCAGCGCACGGTCCTTCTCAAAGATGTTGCTGAACTCCTGATAGGTGGTTGACCCCATCACGCGGATTTTTCCGCTGGAGAGCAACGGTTTGATCAGGTTAGCGGCATCCACCTGTCCACCGGAAGCGGCACCCGCACCGATAATGGTGTGAATTTCATCGATAAACAGGATGCTACTGGTGTCTTGTTCCAGCTGTTTTAGCAGCGCTTTGAAACGTTTTTCAAAATCACCACGGTACTTGGTACCCGCAAGCAGCGAACCGATATCCAGCGAGTAGATGGTGCAATCTTTCATCACTTCTGGAACATCGCCCTGCACAATGCGCCAGGCCAGCCCTTCCGCAATCGCGGTTTTACCCACGCCAGATTCACCCACCAGCAGCGGGTTATTCTTACGGCGACGGCACAATACCTGAATGGCACGCTCCAGCTCTTTATCGCGGCCGATCAGCGGGTCGATTCCGCCGACACGAGCAAGCTGATTAAGATTGGTGGTGAAGTTTTCCATACGTTCCTCCCCGCCTGCTTGCTCTTCGTTAACCGGATTCTCCGCATTGTTCTGCGGCTGGCCCGGCTCATCTTTACGCGTACCATGGGAGATGAAGTTCACCACATCGAGGCGGCTGACTTCGTGTTTGCGCAGCAGGTAAGCCGCTTGAGACTCCTGCTCGCTGAAAATGGCGACCAGCACGTTCGCGCCTGCCACTTCGCTGCGACCGGATGACTGGACATGGAATACCGCACGTTGCAACACGCGCTGAAAGCTGAGCGTTGGTTGAGTATCACGCTCCTCTTCACTGGCTGGCAGCACCGGCGTGGTTTGTTCGATGAAGGCTTCGAGTTCCTGTCGCAGAGCCACGATATCCACCGTACAGGCTTCCAGTGCCTCTCTGGCCGACGGGTTGCTAAGCAATGCCAGCAACAGATGCTCGACGGTCATAAATTCATGACGGTGCTCGCGCGCTCTGGCGAAAGCCATGTTTAAACTGAGTTCCAGTTCTTGATTGAGCATTTGGCACCTCCCCCAATTATCGCTCTGACGACCTTTCCCCTATATGGAGACGGGCTCAGGCTTTTTCCAGCGTACACAGCAACGGATGTTCATTCTCTCGTGCGTAATTGTTCACCTGGGCGACTTTGGTTTCCGCCACTTCTGCAGTGAATACACCACAAATCGCCTTTCCGTGGTAGTGAACTTTCAACATCAGTTGCGTTGCACGTTCAACATCATAAGAAAAGAACTTTTGCAGAACGTCAATAACAAATTCCATAGGTGTATAATCGTCATTATTCAGAATGACTTTATACATCGAAGGCGGCTTTAACCCTTCGCGTACTTTATCTTCGGCTAGATGTTCAAAATTAAGCCAGTCGTTTGTGTTTGCCATAATGTTCCGTCGAAATTCTGCGTTACGATTGCGCGCATTTCTGCGCCCATTCCTAAGTTTAACATGTCTGTCAAGCCACCTTTCCCTTAAGAAAAAACGGCCCTAAAAGCCCATGCGCGACCTGTATCACAAAATTTGCAATAGCGTTAACTGCCTCAAATTTTGATGAATTTCTCCCCGTGCGCCAGGGCCGTTTGCTTGACGATAAGGACCGTTTCTCTACATTCTACTTACACAAGCTGATTGAGTTTTAAACAAACTCGACTCACAGCTTCAATGACCTCACCTACTGTTCAAAATGTCTTGCGAGGGAAGTAAAAGCATGGAGACGGGTACTGTTAAATGGTTCAACAACGCCAAGGGCTTCGGCTTTATCTGTCCGATTGGCGGCGGCGACGATATCTTCGCACACTACTCCACGATTCAGATGGAGGGATACAGAACGCTGAAGGCCGGCCAGCAGGTTCAGTTCGATGTCCATGAAGGGCCTAAAGGCAATCACGCCAGCTTGATTGTGCCCTGTGAAGTCACGCAAGTCGCCTGACGCGCGCCTCTTCATTCATTCTGACCACTCCCGAAAAAAATGCCAGCCGCAGACGCTGGCATTTTTCTTTTGCGGATTTTCCCGCCCCTCAATCTGCACGTCCGCGAGCTAACCACATCACGCGAGCAAACAGCTGATCCAGTAACGAGGGAATCGCCTGCGGCCCACGCTCTGCCGCCGCCATGGCTACCGCAATCGCCAATTCGGGTTTCGAGCTGTGATGAATCGCTTTAGTAATAATACGCCTCGCATTCATCGGCGCGTTTAACGGCAGGTGCGCCATGTCGTGATAAACGTCGCTGAACCCCTGCTTATAGAGAAAATGTTCTATATCCGGGGCCGGGAACTGCGTCAGATGATCGTCTTGCTGCTCATGCTCCTGCAGTTGGCTCCGTGCGCTGGCTGCATACTTATTGCCCGCTTCGTCGCCGTCAGTCAACACATGCCAGGCAATGCCCATGCGTCTGGCAAACTTCAACAGCGGCTTAAGACCAGACTGCGCAAATTCGATGACTTTGACCCCTTCGGCCGCAAAATGGTAACCGCGCTGCCGTGCCAGTTCATTGATGATCCACACTTCCGTCTCCCCCTCCACCAGCAACCAGCAGCGGGCAAAGAGTGCCGAGGGGCGATTCACGCGGATATGAAAGCCAATACGGCGGCTCTCCTCAGCGCTCAATCCTTCAGGACCAATCCGCCATGCCGCAACGCGTGTAGGTTCACGCACCAGGCGACAAATATTCTCTAACGGCACCTGAGATAACAGCTCCCCCGAATTGGTGGTGGTGATTTTTTGCAGCGGCATTAAATCCAGCAGATTCCACGCCACTGACAGCATAATTGGATGCAGTCGCGTTTCCGGATCCTCCACCAGCAACAATGGATGAGCGCCCTGCGGCAGCGCTTCATTGCCGTGCGCCTGAATCAGTAAAGAGAACATGCGCAATAAAATGACCTGCCGACTGCGTGATTCCGTTCCCGCAATCAGGTGGTTAAGCTTGTCGAGTGAACGCCAGCCTTGCGAACCATCACGTAATTCAGGTGCGACACGCGCCGCGCTAACCCCCGGTTGCTGCACAAGGAAGTAGTGCTCCAGCAATTGCTGCATGGTGTGCAAGCCCTGACGCAGTAAATCGTCGCTCAAATTCTGCGGCTGCACCACCAAATCCCGGGTTAATTTCTCGACTTCCTGTGACAATTCACTCAGCGTCGTGGCCTGGCGGTCCGCATCGGTGCTGCTGTGCCGTCCACGCCGGCCAAAGCGCGCATCGCGCAGTCTGAGCACGGGATAAAAGGCACGCAGATGGGCCAGCGCCGCCTCAGTGCCTTCCATCGCCAGCACATCGCCATTTTGGTCGATGAAGCGCCAGGTGGTTTTCACACCATGCTCGTTGCGGCGCGCACGGGTGCTGAAGCGGATGAAGCGCCCGTTTTCATCGCGCTGCCAGAAAGGCTGGAACACTGCTTCGTCATCGCCCGCTTGTGCTCGAAAGCGGAACACCAGTTGCAGCTGGCGCAGGCGTGCTTCCAGATCGCCCGGTGGGAAGTGAAAATCATGTTCGGTAAACTGATAAGGTTCAGCCGCAGGCGCCAGTAATAATGTCAGCGCATCCAGCAAGCTGGATTTACCCCAGGCATTTTCACCAATCAGCAGATTGGTATCAGTGAGCGGCAACGACAGCCGATTGATGCCACGAAAACCGCGAATATCGATATGTTCCAGAAACATCATGCTATCCCTTGAGTGCTTTGCCTGAGCATGGTTCGCCTCGTTAAGTTGGTCAAGTTAATGCACGGGTAAAAGGTTTACACTTCAACTGTTTTCCGATAGCTTGCGGCCCTCTCCCACGGATGGAAAACGCTCTATGTATGGCTTGATCATCATTCTGCTGCCACTGATTGCTGGCTATTTACTGCATGTGACCCGTGCCAATCTGCTGCGCGGCGTCGCCCGCATGCTGAGCGCACTGGTGTACATCATCCTGTTTTTTATGGGCACCAGTCTCGCTTTCCTCGATAACCTCAGCAGTAATCTGCTCACCATTTTTCATACCGCGTTGATCAGTATGCTGTGCATTCTCGCCTGTTCTCTGCTGGCTTTCTGGCTACTGGAGAAGCGCGTGCCGTGGCATCACCCGCACAAGCAGCAAGCCCTGCCTTCACGTCTGCACATGGCGCTGGAATCCCTCAAGCTGTGCGGCTCGGTACTGGGCGGATTCCTGCTGGGATTAAGCCAGTGGTCAATTCTGCGCCACGCATCAACCATCAGTGAATATGCCCTGATGCTGATGTTGTTCCTTGTCGGTATTCAACTGCGCAGCAGCGGCATGACCTTGCGTCAAATCACGCTCAATCGTCGCGGCATGCTGGTAGCCGCGGTGTCGCTATGCAGCGCCTTGATCGGTGGAATGCTGGCCGCATTATGGCTCGATTTGCCAATCAAAACCGGCCTGGCGCTTGCCAGCGGCTTCGGCTGGTACTCGCTGTCCGGTATTCTGATGACCGAATCCTTCGGCCCGGTGATTGGCAGCGCGGCCTTCTTTAACGACCTGCTGCGTGAACTGATCACCATTATGCTGATCCCGCTGTTGATCAGCCGTCAGCGCAGTATGACGCTGGGTTTGAGTGGCGCCACTTCAATGGATTTCACCCTGCCGATTCTGCAACGCACCGGCGGCATGGAAATTGTCCCGGCCGCGATCGTGCACGGTTTTATCATGAGTTTACTGGCCCCGATTCTTATCGCGCTGTTTTCCGCCTGAGCAGCGAGCGCATTTTTTCACGGCTGCGTGCGCCTTCCTTCGTCTACGCTTTCTGACTGACACGTTTCCGCCATCGGGACGGATAGCAAAACACCAGAAAGGAGCGAACGATGAAGCAAACTGTGGCGGCACTGCTGGCCAAAACCCTGGAAAGCGCCGGTGTGAAACGCATTTGGGGTGTCACGGGGGATTCTCTTAATGGACTCAATGACAGCCTGAATCGCATGGGCACCATTGAATGGATGCCCACTCGCCATGAAGAGGTGGCGGCCTTTGCGGCAGGCGCTGAAGCGCAAATCAGCGGTGAACTGGCGGTATGCGCCGGTTCCTGCGGCCCAGGCAACCTGCATCTGATTAACGGCCTGTTTGATTGTCACCGCAACCATGTGCCAGTGCTGGCGATTGCGGCCCATATCCCCTCGAGTGAAATCGGCAGCGGTTACTTCCAGGAAACGCATCCGGAAGAGCTTTTCCGCGAATGCAGTCACTATTGCGAACTGGTGTCCAACCCTGAGCAACTGCCGCAGGTTCTCGGCATCGCCATGCGCAAAGCGATTCTCAATCGTGGTGTATCGGTCATCGTGCTTCCGGGCGACATTGCCCTGAAACCGGCGCCGGAAGGGGCGCGTAGCGAGTGGTATCCGCCACAATTACCCCATGTTGTGCCTAACGCCAGTGAAATTGCCCGGCTGGCCGACACGCTCAACCATGCCAAAAATATTACGCTGATGTGCGGCAGCGGCTGTGCTGGCGCGCACGCTGAAGTGGTGAAGTTGGCAGAAACCCTCAAAGCGCCCGTGGTGCACGCCATGCGCGGCAAAGAGCACATCGAGTACGATAATCCCTACGATGTTGGTATGACCGGCTTAATTGGTTTCTCCTCCGGCTATCAAGCCATGATGAACGCAGACACCGTTGTTCTGCTGGGTACCCAGTTCCCTTATCGCCCGTTCTATCCAGCCGACGCTAAAATTATCCAGATTGATATCAATCCCGCCAGTCTGGGGGCGCACAGCCATGTCGATATGGCGCTGGTGGGTGACATCAAAGCCACGTTACAGGCGCTACAACCTCAACTCGTCAGCAAAAGCGATCGGCACCATCTCGACAGCGCTTTGGAACACTATGTTGAGGCGCGTAAAGGCCTGGACGACCTCGCCACCGCCAATGATAAACAGGCGATTCATCCGCAATATCTGGCGCAGCAAATCAGCCATTACGCTGCCGAGGACGCGATTTTCACTTGTGATGTGGGCACGCCAACGGTGTGGGCTGCGCGCTATCTGAAAATGAACGGCAAACGCCGTTTGCTGGGATCGTTCAACCACGGTTCGATGGCCAACGCGATGCCACAGGCGCTCGGCGCTCAGGCAATCGATAAACAACGGCAGGTCGTGGCGCTGTGTGGGGATGGTGGCTTCAGTATGCTGATGGGCGATTTTATTTCCGTCGCCCAGTTAAAGCTGCCGGTAAAGCTGGTGATTTTCAACAACAGCGTGCTGGGCTTTGTGGCAATGGAAATGAAGGCAGGCGGCTACCTCACCGATGGCACCGATCTGGAAAACCCGGATTTTGCCGCGATTGCCACCGCCTGTGGCATTAAAGGCATTCGCGTCGAGAAAGCCTCTGAACTTAACAGCGCGCTGGAACAGGCATTCGCGCATGACGGTCCGGTGCTAATCGATGCGATTACCGCTAAAGAAGAGCTCTCGATGCCACCGCAGATCAAAGCCGAGCAGGCCAAAGGGTTCAGCCTGTATATGCTGCGCGCGATTCTGAATGGTCGTGGTGACGAGATCGTTGAACTGGCGAAAACCAACTGGCTGAGGTAAAACGGATAATAAGGCCAGATAACTCATAACGCGGGCGCTCAGCCCGCTTTTTTGTTTCAGGAGAGCGATGTGATCGATTTACGCAGTGATACCGTAACCCGCCCAAGTGCCGCCATGCTGGATGCGATGATGGCCGCCGAAACTGGCGATGATGTCTATCGCGATGATCCCACCGTCAATGCGCTGGAACGCGAGGCCGCACGCCTGAGTGGCAAAGCCGCTGCGCTGTTCTTCCCGACCGGCACGCAAGCCAACCTGGTGGCACTGCTGTGTCACTGCCAGCGCGGCGATGAATATATCGTCGGCCAGCAGGCACATAACTACAAATACGAAGCGGGTGGCGCGGCGGTGCTGGGCAGCATTCAGCCTCAGCCTATATCTCATGCCGAAGATGGATCGCTGCCGCTGGCGGATATTGTTGCCGCCATCAAACCGGATGACATCCATTTTGCGCGTACGCGCCTGCTAAGTCTGGAAAACACCCATCACGGCAAAGTGCTGTCGCAGAGCTATCTGGAGCAAGCGTGGAAGCTGACGCGTGAGCACAAACTGGCGCTGCACATTGATGGCGCCCGCATTTTCAATGCCGTGGTGGCGCAAAATGTTGAGCTGAAAGATATCGCGCGCTATTGCGATACGCTGACCATCTGCCTGTCTAAAGGGCTGGGCACGCCGGTCGGTTCCCTGCTGTGCGGTGATGAAGCCTACATTGAGCAAGCACGTCGCTGGCGTAAGATGACCGGTGGCGGTATGCGTCAGGCCGGCATCCTGGCCGCGGCGGGTCTGTACGCGCTGAAGCACAACGTGGCGCGCCTGAAAGAAGATCATGACAATGCGGCCTGGCTGGCTGGGCAGCTCAGCGCCATTGGGGTTGAGGTACTGAATCAGCACACCAACATGTTGTTTGTGAAAGTACCGGCGGATCAGGTTGACGCCCTGAAAAGCTGGATGCACTCCGGCGATGTGCTGATGAGCGTGGGTCCGGTCACGCGCATTGCCACCCACCTCGATGTCAGCCGCCAGGATTTACAACGTCTGGTTGCGCACTGGCAGGCGTTTTTAGCGTAACAGGGCGCAAAGTGTCTTGCAGGGACGGCTTTCGGGCCGTCCACAAGCTCACCAACGCGAGGCCCTGTTTCAGCCGCACCGTATTTCGCCAGCTGCGCCGTATTTCGCCAGCAGCGCCCGAGTTATCGCCAGCGTTTCTGCATCGGCGATGTCATACACCGTCTCTTCACTGCGCTGCGCCGTATTTCGCCAGCAGCGCCCGAGCTATCGCCAGCGTTTCCGCATCGGCGATGCCTCGATAATCTCGCGCACGGAAGTGCATCTGAAACGCCGCGATCAGCTTACGCTGCATGGGTGGGGTATTCGCTGAATTGACGTCATAACCATAGCGCTGCAGCGCATCCAACAGTTCGGCCTGATCGATGGGCGCATCAGCCGCATTCCCGTGGAGATAGCGCTGCACGGTAGCGCTATCGGGCCATGCGCCCAGCCCCTGCTCCGCCAACTGCTGCCACGGGAACAACGGGCCAGGATCCTGTTTCCGCTGCGGCGCGATATCGCTGTGCCCCACCAGATTTTCAGGTGTGATGGCATAACGCTGCGTAATATCCTTCACCAGCGCCACCAGCACGCTGATTTGCGCAGGCGTAAAAGACTGCCACTCCACGCCGGTTAATGTTCGCGTGTAGCCACGATTGACGATCTCAATCCCAATCGACGTGTCATTGATACGGGTCGCACCGCGCCAGAAACTCGGCCCGGCATGCCACGCCAGTTCGCGCTCCGGCACCAGTTGCCAGATGACGCCCTGGCCGTCTTTTTGCGCCGGCTGCTGCGGGATCAAATAGTGGGCACTGACTTCACGATCGGTGAGCGTGGCCAGCGAGGATGGCAGATCTTCGGCGGTATAATGGATCACCACCACTTTAATGCGAGGCCGCGCGCCCTGCGCCGGATGCGCGGTATCGACCCAGTAGCCGTTGCGCGGCTCAACAGACGACTGACAGGCACTCAGTAAAAACGCCAGCGCCAACAGAACAGCAAAACGCATCAGCGAATAATCACTGCAGTACCGGTCACACTGACCATCAGCATGCTGCTGTCTTTGCCCACGGTTTCATAATCGATATCAATGCCCACGACCGCATTCGCACCCAGCGCCTTTGCCTGCTCTTCCAGCTCTTCAAACGCGATCTGTCGCGCTTTACGCAGCTCTTTTTCATAAGCACCGGAACGACCACCGACGATATCGCGAATCCCGGCAAAGAAGTCACGGAAAATGTTGGCCCCGAGAATCGCTTCACCGGTAACCACACCGCAATATTCACTGATGCTGTGCCCTTCTAAGGTGGGCGTGGTGGAAAATTTCATTTTTCTCTCCTGAGGTGAACAGCTCGTACGGCGTAAAAGCAAGACTATACTCTATGCTAAAAATGACGCTTTGCCAGTGAACAATAAGGAAATCGAGATGAGAAACAATGCCTTTGCGCTGCTTGTTCCCGCTGCGTTACTGCTCAGTGCCTGTACCACCGTTGAACCGGTGATCAAGGATAACGGACCGCGCACTGCCAGCTGTGCCGACGGTGGCCCAGATAGCGTCGCGCAGCAGTTTTACGATTTGCGCATCAGCCAGCCCGGTCAGGGTCTGCCCGATAGCACCACGCTGGCAAAATATCGCCCTTACCTGAGCGATCGTCTGTATCAAAAACTGCTGAACGCCATCACGCAGAGCAATAAACCTGCCTCCTGGAGCCAGGGCGATCTGTTCTCCAGCCTCGCACAGGGTCCCACGTCCGCCGATGTTGCCAGCGCCTCAACCATTCCTAATCGCGATGCACGAAACATCCCACTGCGCGTCGATTTGAGCCGTGATGGCAAAAGCTGGCACGACGAGGTATTGATGATTCACGAAGGAACCTGCTGGGCGGTGGATGATATTCGTTACGTCGGTGACTGGCCGCACGCAGGCGGCGGATCGCTCAGCCAGCTGCTGGAAGAGAAGAAATAGCTGTTCAATTTTACAGCACTCAGTTCTAAACATAAGCGCGCCGCATCTTTGCGGCGTTTTTTGTTAATTTTTCATCAATAAATTGCAGCCAGCGAGCCCTTCCCGGCGTTGACCTGCGCGATATTGTGCTACGCTTTTGGGACTTCACTGCTGTTTAATAAATTTTAACCCACCACAATTGCATAACTATTCTGGTGACGTTAAGATTCGCGGCACTAATTACTATTCATTTTTTGCGCATGAGTATTCAACTAAACGCCATAAACTGTTTTTACGGTGCCCATCAGGCACTGTTCGATATCAACCTGGCTTGTCCGCAGGGAGAGACGCTGGTGTTGCTCGGGCCGAGTGGCGCGGGTAAAAGTTCGCTCCTGCGCGTCCTCAATCTGCTGGAGCAGCCGCGTTCCGGCAGCCTGCAGATTGCCGGGAATCACTTCGACTTCAGCAAAGCGCCGTCAGACAGCGCGATCCGTGAACTGCGCCAAAACGTGGGCATGGTGTTCCAGCAATACAATCTGTGGCCACACCTCAGCGTGGTGCAGAATCTGATTGAAGCGCCGTGCCGCGTGCTCGGTCTCAGCAAAGACGCCGCGCGTGCGCGCGCTGACAAACTGCTGGAGCGTCTGCGTCTGACCCCCTTTGCCGACCGTTTTCCACTGCATCTTTCCGGTGGCCAGCAACAACGTGTGGCGATTGCCCGAGCGTTGATGATGGAGCCGCAGGTGCTGTTGTTCGACGAACCCACCGCCGCCCTCGACCCTGAAATCACCGCGCAGATCGTCAGCATCATTCGTGAGCTGGCGCAAACGCAGATCACTCAGGTGATTGTGACCCACGAAGTCGAGGTGGCGCGCAAAACCGCCAGCCGCGTGGTGTACATGGAGAACGGCCATATCGTTGAGCAAGGCGATGCCAGCCACTTTACACAGCCGCAAACCGAAGCGTTTGCACATTATCTTTCGCACTAAGTCAGGATGCATCTAATGAAAAAAGTCGTACTTGCTGCACTGCTTGCCGGTCTGAGCCTGAGCGCTTCTGCTGCGCAAACCCTGCGTTTTGCCACCGAAGCTTCATATCCTCCATTTGAATTTGTGGATTCTGACAACAAAATTCAGGGCTTCGATGTCGATCTGGCCAATGCGCTGTGTAAAGAGATTGATGCGACCTGTACCTTCACCAACCAGGCATTTGACAGCCTGATCCCCAGCCTGAAGTTCCGTCGTTTTGACGCCGTGATGGCGGGTATGGATATCACCCCAGAGCGTGAAAAGCAGGTGCTGTTCTCCAAGCCTTACTACGATAATTCCGCGATCTTTATTGCCCAGAAAGGCAAGCTGGCGAACGTTGATGCGCTGAAAGGTAAACGCGTTGGCGTTCAGAACGGCACCACGCACCAGAAATATCTGTCTGATAAACACAACGACATCACCGTTGTGCCTTACGATAGCTATCAGAACGCGGTTCTGGACCTGAAAAATGGTCGTATTGATGCGGTATTTGGTGACACCGCCGTGGTGAACGAATGGCTGAAACAAAATGCTAACCTCGCACCACTGGGTGAGAAAGTGACCGATAAAGATTACTTCGGTACCGGTCTGGGTATCGCCGTCCGTCAGGGCAACACCGAGTTGCAGGGCAAATTCAACACCGCCCTGGAAAAGATCAAAGCTGACGGCACCTACAAAACCATCTACAACAAATGGTTCCAGCAGTAATTCCTGATGAATGAAATGATTCCACTCGCAAGCGCCGCCGGCATGACTGTCGGCCTTGCTTTTTGTGCACTGATCGCCGGCCTTGTGCTGGCGATGATTTTTGCTGGCTGGGAAACCGTCCGCTGGAAACCGCTGGCGTGGATCGGTACCGCGCTGGTGACGCTGATCCGTGGCCTGCCGGAAATTCTGGTGGTGCTGTTTGTCTACTTTGGTGCCTCACAGCTGCTACTGACCTTATCCGATGGCTTCCATATCAATCTGGGCTTGTTCAGCATTCCCGTGCAGGTACAGATTGAAAACTTCGACGTCAGCCCTTTCCTATGCGGCGTCATTGCCCTGGCAATGCTTTACTCGGCCTACGCCTCCCAAACGCTGCGTGGCGCGCTGAAAGCCGTGCCTGTCGGCCAATGGGAATCTGGCCAGGCGTTGGGTATGAAGAAATCGGCGATTTTTTTCCGTCTGATCATGCCACAAATGTGGCGTCATGCGCTGCCGGGTCTCGGCAATCAGTGGTTGGTATTACTGAAAGATACTGCGTTGGTGTCGCTAATTAGCGTGAATGACATCATGCTGCAAACCAAAAGTATTGCCACGCGCACACAAGAACCCTTTACCTGGTATCTGGTGGCTGCGGCCGTCTACCTGATTATTACGCTGTTCAGTCAGGCGATACTGCGCCGTATTGAATCGCGCACCACGCGTTTTGAACGGGGAGCCTGACGCATGCTGGATTACTTACCCGAGCTCCTGAAAGGGTTGCATACCAGTCTGACCCTGACGGTGGCATCACTGATTGCCGCGCTGGTGCTGTCGCTGCTGTGTACCATCGTGCTCTCACTGAAAGTCCCGGTGCTGAATTGGCTGGTGAAAGGCTACATCACGGTGTTCACTGGCACGCCACTGCTGGTGCAAATCTTCCTGATTTATTACGGTCCCGGCCAGTTTCCCAGCATTCAGAACGTGCCGTGGTTATGGCATTTGCTATCACAGCCCTGGCTGTGCGCACTGATTGCGCTGTCGCTCAACAGTGCGGCCTATACCACTCAACTGTTCTACGGTGCAGTACGCGCCATCCCTTCGGGTCAATGGCAATCCTGCGCTGCGCTGGGGATGAACCGTAAAGACACGCTGCGTATCCTGCTGCCGTATGCGTTTAAACGCGCCCTCTCCTCTTACTCTAACGAAGTCGTTTTAGTGTTTAAGAGCACTTCACTGGCGTACACCATTACGCTGATGGAGGTGATGGGGCATGGGCAATTGCTGTATGGCCGTACTTATGACATCACGGTGTATGCCGCTGCCGGACTGATCTATCTGGTGGTCAACGGTTTACTCACGCTGATGATGCGTTTAATCGAAAAGCGCGCACTGGCATTCGAACACCGCAATTGATTGCTGTCGTGGCGCGATTTATCGCGTTTGTCTGAGATGAAGGTGTTGCGGACAAACGCGTCATATCTCGCGCTTCTACCCCCCCAACAACACATGTAATTTTTTAATCATATTATTTGCATATAAATTCATTTACTGGCATCGTGTAACCCGTTCTATCTCTGGCATGGTTTACGGGAGTCACATAATGAAAAAATGGATTGTTGCTGCGGCGCTGGCAACACTGGCAATGAATGCTTATGCGGCGGAAAAAATTCGTTTCGCTTCTTCTGCGACCTATCCCCCGTTCGAATCTCTCGATCACGACAACCAAATTGTCGGCTTCGATATCGATCTGGCAAAAGCCTTATGTCAGCAAATGAAAGCGGAATGCACCTTTACCAATAACGCGTTTGACAGTTTGATCCCTTCGCTGAAATTCCGTCGTTATGATGCGGTCATCTCAGGCATGGACATCACGGCAGAGCGCAGCAAACAGGTCGATTTCACTCAGCCTTACTACGCCAACTCCGCGATTGTGATTGCCCAAAAGGGACAGTTCACCGACTTTAGTCAGTTGAAAGGTAAGCGTGTAGGGGTAGAAAACGGCACCACGCACCAGAAATACCTGCTGGAGAAACATCCAGAAGTGATCGCCGTGTCTTACGACAGTTATCAGAACGCGATTCTCGATCTGAAAAATGGTCGCCTGAACGGCGTATTTGGCGATAGCGCAGTGGTGAATCAGTGGCTGAAGGCCAACGACGATCTCAGTGCGGTGGGTGAACATATCACTGATACCGAATACTTTGGCACTGGCTTAGGCATTGCGGTGCGTAAAGGCAATGCAACGCTGTTGAAAGAGATGAACGACGCGCTGGTGGCGCTGAAAGCCGATGGCACCTGGCAGCAAATCAACCAGAAGTGGTTCCCGGAATAAGCATTATGGAGCCGCGCGGCGTGCCACCTGACAGGTTCTGCACGTCCTCCGTTCAGGCGGTGGCTACGCGGCTCCACCCTTCTTAATCAGCAGCGTTAGCACTTCAAAGTGTGCCGTGTGTGGAAACATATCAAACAGCTGGACGCGGCTCACCGCATAATCCGCCAGACGCGCAATGTCCTGCGCCATCGTACTGGGATTGCAGCTTGAATAAAGAATGTAGTCTGGCGCCATTTCACTGAGATAAGTACACAGTTCAGCCCCAATACCGCGACGCGGCGGATTAACCAGCACCAGCTGTGGCACCTGTTCATGCGATGTCGCGAACCGGGTGGAATCCAGCGCGGCGAAACTCACCTTATCGAGTCCTAACTGTTCAGCCGACTGCTGCGCACAGGCAATAGCTTCCGCACTGATCTCAATGCCGGTCAGCTGCATCTCGGGCGTGGCACAGTGCAGACCGAAACCGCCCACGCCGCAGAACAGATCCCACATACTGGTCACCGGCAGCTCTGCTACCCAATCACGCGCCGTGGCATACAAATCAGCGGCGACCTGTGGGTTGGTCTGAAAGAAACTCTGCGGGCGAATATACAGCGGCACCTGATTGAAACGCTCTGCCAGCGCCTGGTCCGGCGTTAAAGCAATCTCTTCATCCCCTTCCAGAATCGCCATATGCACCGGCTGGATGTTGGCGGAGATCACTTTCAGTTGCGGCAATTGCTGCTGCAGCCAGGGCAAGGCCGCACGCAACTGCTCCAGCTTGCGGGTGGAACGCAGCACAAACCGCAGCATCATGCCACCTTGCGAACTCTCGGTCAGCAGCAGGAATTTCAGTTCACCGCGTTTGCGTGCCACGTTGTAGGGCGTTAATCCGGCGCGGGCAATAAAGGGTTTCAGCACATCGAATACCGGCGCAAAGCGGGCGGGATAGAGCGGGCAATCGCACAGATCAACCGGTTCGCCATCACGCGCCACCATGCCAAAAATTGGCCGTTCGACGCTGCCGCTCACCACCATTTTGGCTTTATTACGAAAACCCTGCAGCGCGGAGGTTACCGGCGGTAAATATTCGGCTACCGCGGTCTGCGACAGTAACTGCTCGAGCAGAGACTGCTTCTCGCTGAGCTGCTGTGGATAGGGTTTCTCCAGCCACTGGCACGAACGACAGCGACCGGCATCATAAAGCGCGCAATGCATGGAAAGGCCTGTATTCAGAATCGGGAGAAAAATCGGGGGCAGATTGTATCACCGGGCGCGGAAAAATGCGCGACTGCTGGCCGGCACAAACAACAGCAGTAACACCAGCGCATCCGGTACTTTCTGCATCAGCGTGTGATGGATGATCTGTGCATTAGTTTCACCGGGAATACTAAAAATTTCCGGGTAGATCCATCCAACGGACGCCATCAGCATATAACCGAGCACGATAATTTGCGCCATCACATAACCCCATCGTCCGCGATTGCTACCGCGCAACAGGGTAAAGGCACAGCGTAGTTCAAACAGAAAGATTAGCTGACTGGCGATAAAAATCAGCGTGGAATCCCATGCCTGTGCACTGCGGTGGACAAAGTTAGCCATTTCGTCGTAACCCAGTTCATTGACCAGCATCAGCACGCTGAGACAGCGCGTGGCAATAATGGCGATCCCCGCCACCATCACCGGTGCAGGCGTAGAATTTGCCATCGCATTTTTGAGGGTTTCCGACATGGTTTGACTCCGTAACCATAAAAAAACGGGCCATTAAATCGGCCCGTTATTATATTGGCAAATGTTACGGCTTTCAGCCACGTTTAGCTTTCTGAATATCGCGTAAACGTTGCTTTTCTTCGTGCGCCATAAAGCGCCAGGCGATGAAACCGACCAGGCCGACGACAAACAAAATCAACGAGGCTAACGCATTGATCTCTGGATTGACGCCGCGTCGCACGGTAGCAAAGATCGCCATTGGCAACGTGGTAGCGCCTGGCCCGGTGACGAAGCTGGCAATCACCAGATCATCCAGTGACAGCGTAAAGGCCAGCAGCCAACCGGTGACAATTGCCGGAGCAATCATGGGGACGGTTATCACGAAGAACACTTTCAGCGGCGTCGCCCCGAGATCCATTGCCGCTTCTTCGATGGAACGATCCAGCTCGCGCAGACGGGAGTTGATCACCACCGCCACGTAAGCAGTACAGAAAGTGACGTGCGCCAGCCAGATGGTGAGCATGCCACGATCGCTCGGCCAGCCAAAGGTGTTGCCCATCGCCACAAACAGCAACAGCAGTGACAACCCGGTGATCACATCCGGCATCACCAGCGGTGCGGTGAGCATAAACGCAAAACCGCTATGCCCACGGAAACGGCCGAAACGCACGATGATCACCGCCGCCATAGTGCCCAACACCACCGCCATGGTGGCGGAGAGCGCCGCAATGGTCAGGCTGAGGCCAACGGCATCCAGCATCGCATCGTCCTGGAACAGCACTTTGTACCAGTGGAATGAGAAGCTCTCCCATACGGTGACCAACTGCGAGCTGTTGAAGGAGTAAACCACCAGCAGCAGCATCGGCGCGTACAGGAACAGGAAGCATGCGGCCAAAATCGCCGTACGCCATGGAGAGCGAATGGTCGGTAACTGATTCATTCCTTCTCTCCTAACTCACGATTTTGATGCTTGTGGAACCAGATGATCGGCAGAATCAAAATCAACAGAATGATCACCGCCAGCGCCGAAGCCACCGGCCAGTCGCGGTTGTTAAAGAACTCCTGCCACAGGATACGGCCAATCATGATGCTGTCCGGCCCTCCCAGCAGTTCTGGGATCACGTACTCCCCTACCGCCGGGATAAACACCAGCATCGAACCGGCGATAATCCCGCCTTTGGTCAGCGGCACAATCACGCTAAAGAAGGTTTTAAGCGGACGCGCGCCCAGATCCAGTGAGGCCTCGACCAGCGAGTAGTCGATACGGGTTAGCGCGGTATAGATGGGCAACACCATAAACGGCAGATAGCAGTAAACGATACCGATATACACCGCGGTATTGGTGTAAAGAATCACCAGCGGGTGATCGATAACCCCCAGCCACATCAGGAAGCGGTTAAGAATGCCGTTGTTGTTCAGCAAGCCCATCCACGCGTACACGCGCACCAGGAACGAGGTCCAGGAGGGCAAGATCACCAGCAACAGCAGGATGGTGCGCATTGAAGGTTTGCTGTGCGCCACCGCCCACGCCAGTGGATATCCGATCAGCAGACAGATCACGGTAGAAATTGCCGCCACCTTGAGTGAAGTCAGATAGGCTTCGGCATACAGCGGATCATCCGTCAACGTGATGTAGTTACCGAGATTCAGCACCAGATTGAGCTGGTCATCGGCCCAGGTCACCAGATCGGTGTAAGGCGGAATGGCACGCGCAATATCGGCGAAACTTATCTTCAGCACGATCAGGAATGGCAGCAGAAACAGCAGGATTAGCCAAAGATAAGGCAAGGCGATCACCAGCTTGCGACCATGCAGCATTTTAATACGCGTGCCCCAGCGCTGCAGCGGTGTACCCACCACTTCCGGCTCGCTGCGTTGAGAAATCTGGCTCATTACGCCTCCTTAAACCGTCAGAACCACACAGCTGTCGGCGTCCCAGCACAGGCGAACTTCATCACCCCATGTTGGCGCACCTTTGCGGTAGCGATGTGCATTCTGCAGCTGCGCGCTGATCATCTGACCGCTGCGCAGGCGAACGTGATAAATCGACAGGTCACCGAGATAGGCAATATGCACCACTTCGCCGACGGCAAAGTTGCAGCCATCCGCCGGCACCTCTTCGCACAGCATCACTTTTTCCGGACGTAAAGCGACATGCACCGGCACGTTATCGATGATAGAGACATCGGTCTGCACTTTAAGCGGATGTACCAGGCCCGGCGCATCAATGACCACGCCCTCTTCCGTGCGCTCACGCAGCAGGCCGTCAAACACGTTGACCGATCCAATAAACTCGGCGCTATAGCGGCTGGTAGGATGCTCGTAGATCTCCTCCGGCTCACCAATCTGCACAAATTTGCCACGGTTCATGATCGCGATACGACCTGCCATAGTCATGGCTTCTTCCTGGTCGTGCGTCACCATCACGCAGGTCGCGCCGACGCGCTCCAGAATATCCACTACTTCATGCTGCATGCGGTCGCGCAGTTTCTTATCCAGCGCGCCCATCGGCTCATCCAGCAGCAGCAGTTTGGGGCGTTTCGCCAGGCTACGCGCCAGCGCCACGCGCTGACGCTGACCGCCGGAAAGCTGATGCGGTTTACGCTTAGCAAATTCCTGCATATGCACCAGCGTCAGCATTTCGGCCACGCGGCTGCTGATTTCGCCTTTCGGCAATTTATCCTGCTTCAGTCCAAAGGCGATGTTCTGTTCCACCGTCATGTGCGGGAACAGCGCGTAGGACTGGAACATCATATTGATCGGGCGCTGATAAGGCGGAACGTGCGACAGGTCTTGCCCATCCAGCACAATCTGCCCGCTGGTCGGTGGCTCAAAGCCCGCCAGCATGCGCAGCAAGGTCGATTTACCACAGCCGGAAGCACCCAGCAGGGCAAAAATCTCGCCTTTATAAATGGTCAGGCTGACATCATCTACGGCGTGCTGGCCGTCAAAAGATTTGGTCAGGTTGCGAATTTCCAGCAGCGGCGTTAACGCCTTAGCCGTTTTATTTGGGGGGCGGGGAATCGCGTCGTTCACTAACATTTCTCCGGCGCTAAGCGGTGTAGCGCGGCACAGCCAGCCGCTAAAATGGCACAACAGAGGCCATCACCGCACCTCTGTTGTCGTCTTCAGGTAACGAATCCGTTTAGAACGAACTACTTACCACTTTTTACTTTAGTCCATGCACGGGTGCGCGCACGATCCAGTTTCGGATCCTGGACTTTGAGCACAAACAGCTTGGCCATCGCATCCGGCGTTGGGAAGATGCCCGGATTGTTGCGCACATCCGCATTAATCAATGGCAGTGACGCCTTGTTGCCGTTGGCGTAGTTCATCTTGTTAGAGACATCCGCGATCACTTTTGGATCCATGATGTAGTTCAGCCACTGATAGGCTGCGTCGAGGTTTTTCGCGTCTTTCGGAATCGCCATCATGTCGAAGAAGGCCAGAGCGCCCTCTTTCGGCACGCTGTAACCCAGGTGCACGCCGTTGTTGGCTTTGGCTGCACGATCTTTCGCCTGCAGGATATCGCCAGACCAACCGATCGCCACACAGATGTTGCCATTCGCCAGGTCGTTAATGTACTGAGACGAGTGGAAGTAGCGGATATTAGGACGCAGCTTCAGCAGCAGATCGGTCGCGGCGCCGGTGTAATCTTTGGCGTCTGAACTGTTCGGATCTTTGCCGAGGTAGTTCAGCACGGTGGCGAAAATCTCTTCTGGTGCATCAAGGAAGGAAACACCACAGCTTTTCAGTTTTTCCAGGTTTTCTGGTTTCAGCACCAGATCCCAGCTGTTGACTGGCGCATCAGTACCCAGCGCGGCTTTTACCTTATCGATGTTATAGCCGATACCGGTGGTACCCCACAGATACGGAATCGCATATTTGTTACCCGGATCGTGCTGCGCGACTTTCGCCATCAAATCAGGATCGAGGTTTTTATAGTTTGGCAGTTTGCTCTTATCCAGCTCCTGGAAAACGCCGGACTGTAACTGGCGAGCAAGGAAGCTGGAAGATGGCACCACAACGTCGTAGCCGGTAGAACCCGCCATCAGCTTACCTTCCAACACTTCGTTGGAATCGAATACGTCGTAGACCACTTTGATACCGGTCTGCTTTTCAAAATTCGGCACGGTGTCGGCCGAAATATAATCGGACCAGTTATAGACGTGCAGCGTTTTATCCTCTGCCTGAGCACTAACGGCCGTCGCCATCAGTACACCTGCAACCACACCTGGCAACCATTTTTTACGTTGGTTGATCATGTTTTACTTCCTCCTGAGGGGGTCATCACAACGCTGCATACACGCGATCCGGACGTTGCGTTTTCTGTTTAATCACAGACACACAATGAATCAATATTCAGCGGGAGTTTAATAGCAAAAACCTATACCTGTGCTGAGGTTGCATGTCTCAAGCAGCCCCGCAAGAATAGCCCCCCTGATTCAGGCGTGCCAGATCCCAGCGTAAAAAACGCCTTTTTGCGATAAGTGATGCATGTTTCTGCTATGGGCTTTGGCACTAGTGGCATAAAGCACGACTAATATCTGGCAATAAAGGGCAAAATGCAGAATAAAAAGTGGTGCAGCTAAAATGAAAACTGCCGCAAAAAGCGGCAGTTAGCGAGGCGGGAAGTTAGTGCAGCATGGCGTGACTGCTGGAACTGGGCTGTCGTTCCTCTTCTTCTTCGCCCACCATCAAAAGATTGTTGGCAAAAGCTTCCATGATCACCATGGAAACGCCCTCTTCACTTTGCTTCATAAAGTGCGAGAATTGGCCGAAGGTTAAGCCGGCAGTGGTACTGATCGACTGGCAGACAATCAGCTTGGGCAGATTGTCATCCTGAATATCGATAAAGGCTTTCACCGTAAGCGAACTGGCATTGATCTGCGATAAATCGCCGACCAAAGGAATCAGCGCTGTGGGTTTCACTTCCGCGAGAGCCGAGAAGAGGATGACGTTGTCCACCAGGTCGATTTTTGCATCAAACACCCCGTCAAAATTCTGCATGTGCGGCAGGTGCAGTGCCTGACAGGCATCGCATTCGAACCAGGTGATATTTTGTTGATCCAGCCAGCGACGCAGGATGTCGATGTCAGGAACGACCAGTGAATCCATCGTTATGTCCTGTGGGGTGAAGAAATAAGCGCCTTAGCTTACGGAAAAAGTCTATCTGATGCCACGAAAACCACGTAAAAGCGCGCCTAGCCCCCGGTTTTAAGACGATAGCCGGGGCAAGCATGCGCTTCTACCCAATGAATCATCATGGAAGCGATGTCGAGGCCGGTGGTGCCTTCGATGCCCTCAAGCCCTGGCGAGGCATTGACCTCCATCACCAGTGGGCCGCGATTGGCGCGTAAAATATCCACACCTGCGATTTCCAGCCCGAGCGTGGATGCGGCTTTCACGGCGATTTCCCGCTCTTTTTCGGTGATGGTCACCGCGTGCGCTTTACCGCCACGATGAAGATTTGAGCGGAAATCCCCCTCTTTCGCTTCACGCTCAATCGACGCCACCACTTCATTGCCGATCACCAGGCAGCGAATATCTCGCCCCTGTGCCTCTTTGATAAACTCTTGCACCAGAATGTGGGCGTTAAGGCCACGAAAGGCATCAATCACGCTCTCAGCCGCCTGGCGCGTTTCCGCCAGCACCACGCCAATCCCCTGCGTGCCCTCTACCAGTTTCACCACCAGCGGCGCACCACCGACCATGGCGATCACATCCTGGGTATCATCAGGCGAAGAGGCGAACCCGGTGATTGGCATATCAATGCCTTCGCGCGCCAGCAGCTGCAGCGATCGCAGTTTGTCACGCGCCCGGGTGATGGCCACCGATTCATTCAGCGGATAGCTGCCCAACATCTCGAACTGGCGCAGCACCGCCGTGCCGTAAAAGGTGGTCGCCGTGCCAATACGCGGGATAACGACATCAAAGTGGCCCAGCGGTTCGCCACGATAATGCACCGCGGGCGAATCGGAGTTGATGTTCATGTAGCAGGAGAGCGGATCGATCATCTGCACCTGATGGCCACGCTCTTCCGCGGCGTCGCGCAGGCGTTTACACGAGTACAGCGTTCCATCACGCGTGAGAATGGCCATCTTCATTGCAGAATTCCTTGTGCTTAGCGCGTTGCCCAGCCCTGTTGATGCAGATAATCCAGCATAAACGGACGCGTTTCTTTGATGATCAGGCGTTGAATCAGTTCGCTCCAGGTTTCAGAGCGCTGGTTACTGTCGCGCTGCTGATAATAAGCGGTGATTTGGTTATCGTACTGGGCCAGCACACTTTTATCGACAGGCTGATAACGATTTTCATGCACCAACATTGCCGCTGGCATACGCGGTTTCACATCGGGTGCAGAGGCTGGATGGCCGATGCAGAAGCCAAACAGTGGCAGCACAAATTTCGGCAGTTCCAGCAAATCGGTGACTTGCGCAATGCTATTACGGATGCCACCAATAAACACACCACCCAGCCCCAACGACTCCGCCGCGACCATCGCGTTTTGTGCCATCAATGCGGTATCCACACAGCCCAACAACAGCTGTTCGGCGCGTCCTAGATGCGCATCCGGGCAAATCTGCTGATGACGATTAAAGTCGGCACAAAACACCCAAAACTCAGCGGCGGCGCTCACCCATGGCTGCCCGCCGGTAAGTTGCACCAGCTGTTCACGCTTTTCGTGGTCGGTAATGCGAATAATCGAGGAGCATTGTAAAAAACTGGAGGTCGAGGCCGCTTGTGCTGCAGCGATGATCGCGCTGCGCTGAGCATCATCAATGCCCTGCTCGGTAAAGGCGCGAATGGAACGGTGGCTGCACAGTAAATCGATGGTCGGCGTCATAATCCTCTCCGGTTACTTCTTTTTGTGGTTGTGATTGAACAACTGCGGCGCCATCGCCCGCGCCGTGCGCCACATCATCAGCCAGGCGGCAGGCAGCATCAGCGCAATGCCAAGGAAAAACAGCAGCGTCGCCAGTGACTTCTGCGCCATAAAATCGGGTGCCGCGATCCAGCCATTAACCAGTAATAGCGCGCCAATCACTGCGAGCACGCCAAGGACTTCCAACAGCAGAACCGGTTTCGGCAACGTGGCCAGATTACGCATGGGCGATTTCCTCAGTTGCTCAATTTGTTAGTCGCATTTTAGACCCGAATATTTCGCTCTGCAGCAAGGCACAGCTCTTCCCAGCGACTTAGCTGGAGTAAAACGTGTCTGCGCAGTGAAGTATGATGGGCATAGATTGCGGCCATTAGAGTAACAGGCATTTTCTTCTTTGCTTAAGCAGGATGGGCGGGCATGATGTTAGCCATTATTCACGCTGTTCTGTGAAACTGGTCACAAAACAGCAGCGGAAGGAGAGAAGCAATGATTGCAGTGATTTTTGGCCGTTCAAGCTGCCCATACTGCGTACGTGCGAAAGAGTTAGCCACCAAGCTGACCAGCGAGCGCGATGATTTCAACTATCAGTACGTCGATATTCAGGCGACCGGCATCACCAAGGCCGACCTGGAAGCACGTGCCGGCAAACCGGTGACCACCGTGCCGCAGATTTTCCTTGATGACCAGCACATCGGTGGTTATACCGAATTTGCGGCATGGACCAAAGAAAATCTGGGTGTTGAAGCCTAAGCAAACGGGCCTGTGGGCCCGTTTTTGATCGTGCTATTCGGCACGCATCGCCAGCATAATCCTCATCAGGCGGATCAGTAACGCCCCGCATCCAGCCCAAAACAGCGCACTTAAACTCCATGCAACAATCAGCAGCCAACTGTGCATCTGCGTGACGGTGAGCCACATCCAGGCCATACCCAAAAGCGTGCCCACCACGGCGACCCACAATGTACTGACCAGGGGACTATCTGGCTGCAACAGCGCCATTAACATGCCCGGCAATAAAAACAGCAATAATTCAGGCTGTCCGCGCATCGCTTGTTCCGCGGCAACGGCCCAAAAATGGTGTGCAAAAATAAACACCAGCGTATAAAGCATCATACCCAGAACCGATGCTGGCCAGCGATTATTGCGCTGCAACATAACCATCCTCAACTTTGTTGTTAACAATATTGAAACGTTTACTGCCCTGATGCGCACAAGTGGAAATAAAAAGAAACAGCCGCTGGCAGAAGGATTAAAAACTGCTGATAGCTGAGGAAGTTATTTATGATTAGAATGACGCCGTTTTAAATAATGGTCTGCACCTTCCTGGCGGCAAGGACATTCACAGCTGCCACAAGATAGCGAAAAAAGGCCCTTTCATCAACTTGTTACAGGTAAAGAAGAAGTTAAACCGTGAACATTAACGTCGCAGAATTGTTAAGCGGAAATGACGTTCTGTTATTATTTGTCGTCTTAGCCCTGGGGCTGTGCTTAGGCAAATTACGTCTCGGCTCGGTACAGCTAGGAAATTCCATTGGTGTCCTCGTTGTTTCATTGATTTTAGGTCAGCAGCACTTTGCGATAAATACCGATGCACTCAGTCTCGGCTTTATGTTGTTTATTTTTTGTGTCGGTGTTGAAGCCGGACCTAACTTTTTCTCGATCTTTTTCCGCGACGGTAAAAACTACTTCCTTCTTGCCATTGTTATGGTGGTCAGCGCCCTGCTCGTTGCGTTGGGACTCGGCAAAGTGTTCGGCTGGGATATTGGTCTCACGGCAGGCATGCTGGCCGGTTCCATGACCTCCACGCCGGTACTGGTTGGCGCGGGTGACACGCTGCGACAAAGCATCAGTGACAACCATCAGCTCAGCATGATGCAGGATAACCTCAGCCTCGGTTACGCCCTCACCTATTTGATTGGTCTGGTCAGCCTGATCTTTGGCGCTCGCTATCTGCCTCGTCTGCAACATCAGGACTTACCCACCTGCGCGCAGCAGATTGCACGGGAACGTGGTCTGGATGCTGACAGCCAGCGCAAAGTATTCCTGCCTGTGATCCGCGCCTATCGCGTTGGCCCGGAACTGGTGGAATGGAGCGGCGGTAAAAATCTGCGCGAGCTGGGCATTCATCGCCAGACCGGCTGCTACATTGAACGCCTGCGCCGTAACGGTATTCTCGCCAGCCCGGATGGGGATGCGATGCTGCAACTCGGCGATGAGATCTCGCTGGTGGGCTATCCCGACGCGCATGCACGCCTCGATGCCAGCTTCCGTAACGGCAAAGAGGTGTTCGACCGCGATTTGCTCGACATGCGCATCGTCACCGAAGAGATTGTAGTGAAGAACCACAATGCGGTGAATAAACGCCTGAGCCATCTGAAACTCACCGATCATGGTTGTTTCCTTAACCGGGTGATTCGTAGTCAGATTGAGATGCCGATTGATGACAGCATCATGCTGAACAAAGGCGATGTATTGCAGGTGAGCGGTGAAGCGCGCCGTGTGAAAAGCCTGGCGGATCGCATCGGCTTTATTGCGATTCACAGTCAGATGACCGATCTGCTGGCCTTCTGCGCCTTCTTTATCATCGGGTTGATGATCGGCATGATCACCTTCCAGTTCAGCAACTTCAGCTTTGGCATCGGTAACGCCGCCGGTTTGCTGTTCGCGGGTATCATGCTCGGCTTCCTGCGCGCCAACCATCCGACCTTTGGCTACATTCCGCAAGGGGCGCTGACCATGGTGAAAGAGTTCGGTCTGATGGTGTTTATGGCAGGTGTCGGCCTGAGCGCCGGTAGTGGCCTGCAACATGGCCTTGGCAGCGCGGGCGCCTTGATGTTGCTCAGCGGTCTGCTGGTGAGTCTGATCCCGGTGGTGATTTGCTATCTGTTTGGTGCCTACGTGCTGCGTATGAACCGCGCGCTGCTGTTTGGTGCCATCATGGGCGCTCGCACCTGTGCCCCGGCCATGGAGATTATCAGCGATACCGCACGCAGTAGCATTCCGGCACTCGGCTATGCAGGAACTTATGCGATTGCTAACGTTTTGCTGACGCTCGCCGGCACGCTTATTGTGATAATTTGGCCGCTTTTGCCTTTTTAAAAATATTTTTACTGCGTTCAGAACTTTCTATTTGGGGCGCAGTCTGAATAAGTGCCACTGCTTTTCTTTGAAATCCCCAAATTGTGGAGCCCGCCGGTCACTGACTTGCGGGTTTTTTTATGCCTGCAATTCCTGCTGCTTAAGGTTCTCCTAAGCGTAAATTGCGACCCTGCCACTCTGGTTTCGCTATTTTCCCATATTCATGCAACTTTCATCAAAGTTAAACACTCCAACAACCCACGATAAGATTAAGAGCCCGACTATTTATTGTTTGTCTGGTCGCTTTTACGCTATCAACTTTATTTTACTGGCAATTTCAGCACTGGTGTTTATGTGGTGGTCGCGCCACGAAAGCCTGGATATCGCGATCAGCCAGCAGTGGTTTGACCCACAGACGCAGACGTTTCCATGGCAACACAACCGCTGGCTGGATCTGATCAATCATCGCTTGTTCAAGGATGTGATCATCGCTGGAGCGGTATTGATGTTGTTACGAGGTGTGCAGAAGCGTGATGGCCGCCGCGTGTTGGTGGCCCTGCTGTTTGGTATGGGGCCATTAGTGGTGGGCATCCTGAAGGCGCACAGCGCGCACTCCTGTCCATGGGATTTGGCGATGTTTGGCGGTAAGGCAGCCAGTTTTGTACTGCTGGACCCGACTCCGGCTAACAGCGGTCCCGGGCAATGCTTCCCCGGCGGTCACGCTTCCAGCGGCTTTGCCCTGATGGCGCTGTTCTTCCTGTGGTGGCCCGAGCGTCCGCGCCGCGCCGTACTGGCGCTGTTGTTCGGTATCGCGGTGGGCTTACTGATGGGATACGGACAGGTGATGCGCGGTGCCCACTTTTTCTCTCACAACTTGTGGGCTGGCTGGTGGGTGTGGCTGAGCCAGGTGCTGATTTTTGCTGGTGTTTCTTTTTGGGTAGACAAGATGAGGAAAAGCAAACGTGATGGAAGCGCTCAACCATAGCCTGTTTCTATGGATCAACGCCACGACGGATTCACCGCCATGGTTGATTAATCTGGCGACCTTTATCGCCAAAGATGTGATTGCCATTGTCCCGCTGCTGATTGTGGCCTTATGGTTTTGGGGACCGCGCGATCAGGTGCAATCTCAACGCGCGCTGGTACTGAAAACCGGCATGGCGCTGATTTATGCATTAAGCATTTCATGGTGCGTGGGCCAACTGTTGCCGCATCCGCGCCCGTTTGCCATTGGCTTAGGGCACCAATTCCTCGCACACGCCGCCGATGACTCTTATCCCAGCGATCATGGCACCACCATCTTTACTTTTGCACTGGCGTTCATCTTCTGGCATCGCCTATGGTCTGGCGTCATTCTGCTGGCCGTTGGCAGTGCGATCGCCTGGTCACGCGTCTATCTTGGCGTGCATTGGCCGATGGATATGCTGGGCGGATTTTTGGTGGGCTTGCTGGCGTGTCTGGCTTCGCATATGGCGTGGCAGTTGTATGGCGAACGCATGCTGGCCTTCACCCACCAACTGTATCGCGCCCTGTTCGCTATGCCGATCAAAAAAGGGTGGGTACGCGGATAAGGTAAAGGGCGGCTCACTCGGGCCGCCCGATAGGGGACTAGCTAAACCACTTCCCAAACCAGCCGTTGAATTTCATCATAATGAAGTCCCAGATACGGCCAATAAATCCGCCCTCCGGCACCGCTTCCATCACCACCAGCGGGCGCTGATCCACGGTTTTGCCATCCAGCTGGAAATCAATAGTCCCCACCACCTGATTCTTCTCCAGTGGCGCTTCCAGCTGCGGTGAATTCAGGGTGAAACTCGCCTTGAGGTTTTTCATCTGCCCTTTCGGCACGGTGATCGCTGCGTCTTTCGCGACACCGAGATTGACCTGACTCTGCTCACCAAACCACACGCGCTGCTGGGCAAAAGGCTTATCGCTTTTAATCGGTGTCACGGTTTCGTAGAAACGGAAACCCCACGTGAGGAGCTTCTCACTTTCACGGAAGCGAATCGCATCGGTTTGCGTGCCCAGTACCACCGAGATCAAACGCATGTCTCCGTCCACGGCGGACGCGACCAGGTTATTACCCGCGCCCGAAGTGTGTCCGGTTTTAATCCCATCCACCTTCAGGTTACTGCTCCACAACAGGCGGTTACGATTCATCTGCTTGATGTGATTAAAGGTGAACTCTTTCTCACTGTTTAACGCATACTCTTCAGGTACATCGCTGATCAAACGCTGGCCGATAATCGCCATATCGCGCGCGGTACTGTATTGCCCATCGGCATCCAGCCCGTGCACGGTCATAAAGTGGGTATTCTGTAATCCAAACGCCTTAACGTAGTTGTTCATCAGACCGATAAACGAGTCCTGGCTACCGGCGACATAATCGGCCAGCGCGATACAGGCATCATTGCCTGACTGAATCACCACGCCCTTGTTGAGTTCAGAGACCGGAATACGGTCACCCGGTTTCAGGAACATCAGTGAAGAACCGCGCAGCTTCGGGTTGCCGGTTGCCCATGCATCCTGGCCGATAGTGACCAGGTCATCGTTGTGGATCTTGCCGGCTTTTAGCGCCTGGCCGACCACGTAGCTGGTCATCATTTTGGTCAGGCTGGCGGGGTCCAACCGCTGGTCGGCATTGGACTCAGCCAATACCTTGCCGCTGTTGTAGTCCATCAAAATCCAGGCTTTGGCCTCAATTTGCGGTGCAGCAGGCGCCTGTTCAGCCTGAGTGGTGACGGGAAGGAACAGCACAAATAATGAAGTGGCAGCCAGCGGCCGCAAGGCAGAAATGACGGAGTTTTTTCTCATGAGCGTGACCAGATTGTCCTTGTTAAATCATGGTTTTCTAGCAGGTAAGACATGTCTTAATAAAAGCTACACGCTTACCACCTGCGAACAAAACCGTCCAACCGTAAAGTTTTATAGAGTTTATTAGAGTAACCCTGGCATCAACCCCGACGCGCTGCCACTTTTACTGTTACGCCGTAGTGGAAAAAGTGAGAGAAATTCCGATTTTTCGCAGAACGGTTAAGCCAGTCACAAAATTCCGCTAACCTGATGCCAATCAGCCCGAGGAGAACCACGATGGACTTAGCCGTTTTCGATCTGGACGAAACCCTGATTTGTGAAGACAGTACCAGCCTGTGGCTGCGCTGGCTGGTCTCACAGGGATTTGCCCCCGAAGCACTCATCTCTCAGGAACAAGCCTTAATGGAGAAATACCATGCCGGCACCCTGTCGATTGAAGAGTATATGAGCACCACGCTTTCCCCGCTCGCCGGTATGGCGACCCTGACGGTTGAGGGTTGGGTACGGCGTTTCATCCATCGCGATATTCTGCCACGCGTCTTCCCCGCCGCGCGGGAACGCATAAACTGGCATCAGCAACGCGGCGACACCGTGATGATCATTACCGCCAGTGGCGATCATCTGGCGGTGCCGATTGCGCAACGTCTGGGTGTACACGGCGCGTTGGCGATTGGCGTAGAAGTGGTTGACGAGCGTTACAGCGGCCAGATTTATGGCACCGCCACCTATCGTGAAGGGAAAGTCACCCGTCTGAGTGACTGGAAGGCTTTGCAACAGGATAAGCGCTTTGAAAAAACCTGGGCTTACAGCGACTCCATGAACGATTTACCCTTGCTCAACCACGCTGATCACGCCTGGGTCATTAACCCGGATGCGCTGCTGCAGCAGGAAGCGCAGCAGCGGGGATGGGAAGTATGCAGCTGGGTGCGTTAAGTTAACCACGCGAGGCGCTGGCGGGTTCCGCCAGCCCGACTTTTAGCAGCTTACCGTTGGCTTCATCGGTGAGCACATACAGATAACCATCCGGCCCCTGACGCACATCGCGAATACGTTCACCGCGATCCTCCAGCAGTCGCTGCTCTTCGACCACTTTCTCACCGTTCACCCGCAGGCGAATCAGGCTTTTTTCCTTTAATGCGCCGATAAACAGCGAGTTTTTCCACTGCGGGAAACGTGCACTGTTGTAAAACGCCATCCCGCTGATGGCTGGTGACACTTTCCACCAGAACTGCGGTTGTTCCGTGCCCGCCACGTGCGTGCCCTGCGCTTCCGGCACTTTCTGTCCGCTGTAATCAATGCCGTAGGTGGCCAATGGCCAGCCGTAGTTTTTGCCTTTCTGCGGGATATTCACTTCATCACCGCCGCGCGGGCCGTGTTCACTCTCCCACATTTGCTGTGTCCACGGATTGAAAGCTAATCCCTGTGGATTGCGCATGCCGTAAGACCAGATTTCTGCCCGCGCGTCTTTGCGCTGGACAAAAGGATTGTCTGCCGGGATTTCACCGTTCTGGGTCAGGCGCACGATTTTTCCTGAAAGCTTGTCGAGCTGTTGGGCGCTGAGGCTGGAAAAGTTGTCGCCAAAGGCAATGTAGAGATAGCCCTGACCATCAAATGCCAGCCGGGTTCCCATGTTGGCGCCGCTGGAGAGTTTGGGTGTCTGCTCCAGCACCACCTTGAAGTCGCTCAATTGACGGTTATCGTCGCTGAGCCGACCATAGCCGACCACACCGCCCGCTCGCCCCTCGTCATCTGCCGTGGTGTAACTGAGCCACACGCGGCGGCTTTGGCCGAAATCCGGTGCCAGCACCACATCCAGCAAGCCGCCCTGACGATTTGCCCACACTTTGGGTACACCGCTAATGGGTTGCGACAAGCCTTTTCCCGGCTGCCAACTGCGGAGTTGCCCGGAGCGTTCGGTTATTAACAACGTTTGATTGTCAGGCAGAAAAGCCACTGACCACGGATGATCAAGTTTGTCCTGTAGTACCTGAACCTGAACCTGAACATCAGCAGCCAGAGTCGAATGGGCATAACTCAATGCGCCAAGCAACAGCGCGACAGGCAGTAAACGCATGGGATTCTCCTTTATCACGGTCTGCCGTTAAGGGTAGTCAGCCCGTAAGAAAGGATGTGCAGGATTTACAAAACATTAAGCCCGACATAGCGCCGGGCGACGGGATTAAGGCGCGGAGAAGGCTACGACATCACGAATCATTTCGTCGATGCCCGGACGAAGATCGTTGAGCGTAATTGGCGTACTGTTGTTCGGCAGGGATTTACCAAAGGCTTTGCGCACAACTTTGATCATTGGCTTACCGGTCTGCGCATCGACCGCTTCCACCTCGAGGAACAGCGCACTGTTTTGCGTACGGTGGCCAGTGGCCGCCATGGTGCTCGCTACAACTGCCGCAATCGGCACCACTTCGTAGAACTGCATCCCTTCGTTTTCTGCCGTCACGGCGGTGATGGCGCTTTTCACCCTGAGCGTATGTGCACCAGGCTTGCCCACCACCGGTTTACGTTCTGCGACCGCGCGTTTTAACTGACTATCGGTGTACTGACGGATTTGATCCAATGTTTGCTGGCTGATGCGTTCAGTCGGTCGCGCGGCGGGATAGTAAACCACGGGTTCGAACACAACATTGGTGTAATCCGCGCTGTGATAATCCGGCGAGATCCATCGCAATGTCGGTTTACTGCTGGGTGACTGTTCAGATTTTAACTGGCTGTAATCGCCGAGAAAGCCGGAAAACTGCTGTTTATTCGCAACATGAGAGGTACAACCCACCGCCAGCATGGCTAGCGTTAACGCGGGGATATAAAGACGAAATCGCATGAGAAGGCCCTTATAAGAGGTAAATCGCTTCTCAAGTGTAGAGCGCACGCTGCGCTTTGGCGGGAAATTTTCACAGAATGGGAGAAGAAACCACCTGCATTGCAGGTGGTTAGGGAATCACTCGAAGCAGGTCTCAGGATTCTCAGACAACGAAATGAACCTTTCGCCGCCTTTGGTCAGGGCAATAATGCCGCCGCTCTCAATATCATAAACCCACCCATGCAGACGCACTTTGCCTTTACGCAGCGCCACCGCTACCGAAGGGTGTGTTTTGATATTGTTCAGCTGAGCAATCACGTTCTCTTTGACCATTTCATTGAGACGGGTTTCAACTGCTTCATAGTTACGCTCTTCCACCACGGCTTTCGCCGCATTGGCGTAGTGCAACCAGTGATCGACCGCGGGCATGCTTTCTAAATCCGCATTAGACGCGATGGCGTTCATGGCACCACAGTTGGAGTGACCGCAAATGATGATCTCAGTCACACCCAGCGCAACGACCGCGTACTCAATCGTGGCGGACACACCACCCGGTTCGGGACCAAACGGCGGCACAATATTACCGGCGTTTCGGATCACGAACAGCTGGCCTGGCTCGGATTGGGTGACCAGTTCAGGCACCAGACGGCTGTCTGAGCAGGAGATAAACAGGGCTTTGGGATTCTGGTTTGACGCCAGACTTTTGAAAAGATCCTTCCTTTCAGGGAACACATTCTGTTGGAAATTCAGAAAACCTTTAACGATCTCTTGCATTTGTCTGCTCTCACTTTATCCGCATCTGCGCTGGCGGTACGATCTGCACCGTCAACACGCGTTCAAATTCTTCAGTGCGGTGAATAACTTACAATCACCAACCGAACATTTAAGCAAAACAGGCTGGATTACACAACTCGGATCACCGTTAACGGTTCGCAGTCGTCAGCCTTATCGGCGACGATTTGAACGGATAACGGCTCCATTAAGCATAGCGGGAAACGCCCATTACGCGGTTAAGGAGATTCTTACATCACCTATACATTTTCCCTCGCAACCTCTGTACAATCCCCCGCCTATCCACACTAATTATGATGAATTATTATCCTTATGAGCCATGTCAAAAATCCGCCGCGCGTAGGCTTCGTCTCACTCGGCTGCCCAAAAAACCTCGTCGACTCAGAACGCATCCTGACGGAACTGCGTACTGAAGGCTACGATGTGGTGCCACGCTACGATGATGCGGAGATCGTCATCGTTAACACCTGTGGATTTATTGATAGCGCCGTACAGGAATCACTGGAAGCGATCGGTGAAGCGCTGAACGAGAATGGCAAAGTGATCGTCACCGGTTGCCTGGGTGCCAAAGTGGATCAGATCCGCGAAGTACATCCTAAGGTACTGGAAATCACCGGCCCGCACAGCTACGAGCAAGTGCTGTCGCACGTTCACACCTATGTGCCAAAGCCGGAACACAACCCGTTCCTGAGCCTGGTGCCAGAGCAAGGCGTGAAGCTGACGCCGCGCCACTACGCTTACCTGAAAATTTCCGAAGGCTGTAACCACCGTTGCACCTTCTGCATCATCCCTTCTATGCGTGGCGATCTCGACAGCCGCCCGATTGGTTCGGTGCTCGACGAAGCCAAACGTCTGGTGGAAGCTGGCGTCAAAGAGCTGCTGGTGATCTCACAGGATACCTCGGCTTACGGCGTGGATGTGAAGCACCGCACCGGTTTCTGGAACGGATCCCCGGTGAAAACCAGCATGATCAGCCTGTGCGAACAGCTGGCGAAACTCGGCGTGTGGGTGCGTCTGCACTATGTCTACCCGTATCCGCATGTGGATGACGTGATTCCGCTGATGGCCGAAGGCAAAATCCTGCCGTACCTCGACATCCCATTACAGCACGCCAGCCCGCGCATCCTGAAGCTGATGAAGCGTCCTGGTGCGGTTGAACGTACGCTGGAGCGCATCAAACGCTGGCGTGAAATTTGCCCGGAACTGACGCTGCGTTCGACCTTTATCGTCGGCTTCCCCGGCGAAACCGAAGAAGATTTCCAGATGCTGCTCGACTTCCTGAAAGAAGCGCGTCTGGATCGCGTTGGCTGCTTCCAGTACAGCCCGGTTGAAGGCGCGACGGCCAACCAACTGCCGGACCAGGTGCCGGAAGAGGTGAAGCAGGAGCGTTTCGATCGCTTCATGCAATTGCAGCAGAAAATCTCCAGCGAACGTTTGCAGGAGAAAATCGGCCGTAAAGTGTTGGTGATCATCGATGAAGTGGATGAAGAAGGCGCGGTGGGTCGCAGCATGGCCGATGCACCTGAGATCGACGGTGCGGTGTATCTGAATGGCGATCGTCAGGTGAAAGTCGGTGATGTGGTGCGTGTTAAAGTTGAACACGCCGATGAGTACGATTTATGGGGTACGCGCGTTTAACCGTGCTGCTGCTGGTGCGCACGTTTGCGCGCCAGATAATCGGTGTCCGATCTCAGCCGATCCCAGCATGATTTGAAGATGGCCGCCGCAGCGGCCTTTTCTTTTTCTGTGGTACGAGGTAGCTCGTTACCGTCTGCATCATATTTGCGTCCGCCTTTGTGATTGCTATAGCGACGTGCGCGGGTATATCCCATCTGAATAAATTTTCGCGCCATATCCATGCCGACAAAGTCGTCCTGTGCACGATACTCCTCAAACAACTGCATGATCTGAACGGAAGATTCCTGAGCCAGTTCCACGGTTCGGAAGCGCCAGAATGGCAGAATTTCGCTCTTGTAAGGCTCCACCATTAACACCCCCTGCTCACCGCGCCCAACCTGATAAAGGTCTGGCCGCTGTCGGAAATCGATATTCTTAAAGTCTTGTTCGTAATCAAAGGGTTTCACTGCATTTCTCCTGCACGACATTATCACTTACTGCAATTATTTTTATTGCGGCTCTTAAGCAATGTGCTTTTACACCGATAACTTCTCTACTAGCCTACTTTGCTCAGGGAAAATCATGTTAACGAAAATGAAAATTGTGACTGCCATCATATTGATGCTGTTGGTATTCACCGCTATGCAGGCCATCTCCGGCTCACTGTTTTTATCTTCCCTGATCGCTGGCCAGCATAATTTCACCGCCAGTAACCAGCTGTCGCATCAACAACGTGAGTTCTCCGATAGCTGGCAAACGCTGGTGAAAACGCGCGTTATCATCAACCGCGTGGCGATTCGCATCCTGAAGAATCAGACCGATGATGCTTCACGCGCTGCCATCAACAAGCTGCTGGTTTCCGCGGGCGCCTCGCTTGATGAAGCGAAACAGCACTTTGACCGCTACAAAAGTGTCCCACGGATTGCGGGGCAAAGTGCGGCAGCCGCCGAGCTTATCGAAAGCAAATTCGCGAACTATTACGAACTGCTGAATCAATCCGCGACCTTTCTGAAAGCCAACAACTACGCCGCTTATGGCGAGCTGGATGCACAGCAAGCGCAGGATGATTTGGAAGCGGCCTACAAGCAGTGGCGCGGTGACAACGTTCAGTTAATCAATACACGCGCTGCAGATAACGATAGCACTTATCAGCATATGCTGGTGATGGTCGCTGTGATGGCACTGATTGTGGTGCTGTTGTTGCTGGTGGTTTGGCTGCTGGTTCGCCGCATCCTGTTAGCGCCGATGAAGCAAGTGCAGCAGCAGATGGAGCGCTTCGCCGAAGGCGACCTCTCCGCCAGTTTGAAGATTGAAGGACACAGTGAAATGGCCGCCATTGCCGCGAGCCTCAACCATATGCAGCAAGCACTGTTGGGCACTATTAACAATGTGCGCGACAGTGCCGATGCCATTTTCGGCAGTGCCAGCGCGATCGCCAACGGTAACAACGATCTCTCCTCCCGCACGGAACAACAGGCCGCCTCGCTGGAAGAGACCGCCGCCAGCATGGAGGAGCTGACCGCCACCGTTAAACAGAATGCCGATAACGCACGTCAGGCGACCCAGTTGGCGAAAAACGCATCGGAAACGGCTGACCGAGGCGGCAACGTGGTGGATGGCGTCGTAAAAACCATGCGCGACATCGCCGACAGTTCGAAGAAAATCGCCGACATCACTAGCGTAATCGATGGCATTGCTTTCCAGACCAATATTCTGGCGCTGAATGCGGCCGTTGAGGCCGCTCGCGCCGGTGAACAAGGTCGTGGCTTTGCGGTGGTCGCGGGTGAAGTCCGTAGCCTGGCGCAGCGCAGTGCACAGGCAGCGAAAGAGATTAAGCTACTGATTGAGGGCTCCGTGCAGCGCGTTAATTTAGGTTCACAACAGGTGAGCAGCGCCGGCGATACCATGCAGGAGATCGTCAGCGCGGTAACGCGCGTGACCGATATCATGGGCGAAATTGCGTCGGCCTCTGACGAGCAGAGTCGCGGCATCGATCAGATTGGTGTGGCAGTGAACGAGATGGATCGCGTAACGCAGCAGAACGCCACACTGGTGCAGGAATCCGCTAACGCCTCGGCTTCGCTGGAGCAGCAGGCCAGCAGCCTGTCTTCGGCGGTGGCGCGCTTTAAAACCGGGACGCGTGCAATGATGGCACCAGTGGCAAACACGGTGAAAGCCCCTGTCACAGCTTCACCGCGTGCCCTTCCGGCTGCTGGTGTGCAGAGCAACGATAATTGGGAAACTTTCTGAGTTAACGGAAAAACCAGGTCGCCATCAATGGCGACCCTACAGGAACAAGTGCAGGTTTGTAGGGTGCGCATTAATGGCGATCCAATGTGCGAAAGTGGGATTCCGTAGGGTGCAGATTTATGGTGAACCAATGTACGAAGTGGAATTTCACAGGGTGCGCATTTATGCGCACCTCTTTAACATTTCAGGTTTTTAACTTCGGATCCAACGCATCCCGCAGCCCATCCCCCAGCAGATTGAACGCCAGCACCGTCAGGAAAATCGCCAGACTCGGGAAAATTGCCACATGCGGCGCAATCACCATATCGGCACGCGCTTCATTGAGCATCGCGCCCCATTCCGGCGTGGGTGGCTGAGCGCCCAAACCCAGGAAAGACAAACTCGCTGCCGTGATGATCGACGTCCCGATGCGCATGGTGAAATAGACCACAATCGACGACACCGTACCGGGCAGAATGTGACGCATAATAATCGTCCAGTCGGACGCGCCGATGCTGCGGGCTGATTCAATAAAGGTTTGGTGTTTCAGCACCAGCGTGTTGCCACGTACCAGGCGAGCAAATGCTGGGATACTGAAAATCGCCACCGCCACAATCACGTTGCTCATACCGCTGCCCATGATCGCCACCACCGCAATCGCCAGCAGAATGCCGGGGAAAGCAAACAGCACATCACAGATACGCATGGTAATGCGATCCCACCAGCCTTCGTAATAACCGGCCAGCAACCCCAGCAGCGTACCAATCAGCGCACCGATCGCCACCGAGAAGAAACCCGCAATCAGTGAGATGCGTGTGCCGACCAGCACGCGACTAAAAATGTCACGCCCCAGCGAATCCACGCCAAACCAGTGCATCATTGACGGTCCGTCATTCAGCCGGTCGTAATCAAAATAGTTTTCAGCATCAAACGGAGCGATAAACGGGGCGATGAACGCCACCACAATCAACAGCAGCACAAATAAGCCCGCCACCATCGCCACATGTTGATGGCGAAAGCGGCGCCAGAATTCACGCCACGGCGTACGTACCCGGGTTTCCGTCATCATCGGCATGGTTTTCAATGCCGCTGCGCGTCGCCAGTTTTTCAAGTGCGACTCCTTACCTGTAACGGATGGCCGGGTTGATCGCCGCATACAACATATCGACAATCAAATTGATCAAAATAAACTCCAGCGAGAACAGCAGCACCTCGGCCTGAATCACCGGATAATCGCGCATTTCAACAGAATCCACCAACAAGCGTCCTAAACCGGGCCAGTTGAACACCACTTCCACCACAATCGAGCCGCCCAGCAGGAAACCAAACTGCAGGCCCATCATGGTCACCACCGGGATCATCGCATTGCGCAGACCGTGTTTCACCACCACCAGCGACTCACGAACCCCTTTGGCGCGCGCGGTGCGCATATAATCTTCCTGCATGACTTCGACAAACGAAGCGCGGGTAAAGCGTGCCATTACCGCCGCGACCGCCGCACCCAGGGTGATGGACGGCAGAATATAGTGTTTCCAGCTATCGGCACCGACAGTTGGCAGCCAACCCAGCTCAACAGAGAACACCTGCATCAGCAGCATGCCTAAGGCGAAAGCGGGAAAAGAGATGCCAGACACCGCCAGCGTCATGCCGATGCGATCGGGCCAGCGGTTGCGCCAGACGGCCGATGTAATACCGATGGTCATACCGAAAATCACCGCCCACACCATGCTGGTGAGCGTCAGCCATAGCGTCGGGAAGAAGCGCGCGGCTATCTCTTCCGAGACCGGACGTTTCGACACCATCGACTGGCCAAAATCCCCCTGCAACGCATTGAGAATAAAGTGCCAGAACTGCTGGATCAGCGGCTGATCGAGACCGAGTTCCTGACGCACCAGCGCCACCACCGAGGCATCCGCTTCCGGCCCCGCAATCAGGCGCGCCGGATCGCCCGGCAGCAGGTGGACAAACAAGAACACCAGCACCGCGACAATCAGCAGCGTGGGGATCAACCCCAGTAGTCGTTTGAGAAAATAGTTGAGCATGCAAAATCCTGCGCAGCAGCGGCCAGCCTCGCAAGGCTGGCCGCGCCTGTTACTTCAGATCCGCCTCATCAAAATTGAATGAGGTGTCGGGCATGACATAAAAACCGGTGAGGTTTTTATTGTTCGCGGAGAGCAACTGCTCAACCACCAGCGGAATCCACGGATGGTCGTTCCAGATACGATCCTGAGCGTCTTTGTACAGTTTGGCTTTCTGCTCACGGTCGGTGGTTTTCAGTGCATCGCTCAGATCTTTATCCACTTGCGGATTGCTGTAGAACGCCGTGTTAAAGATGGCTGGCGGCCAGGAGGTGGTAGCAAACAGCGGCGTCAGTGCCCAATCTGCTTCACCGGTCGAAGCTGACCAGCCAGTGTAGAACATGCGCACACCGCTCTCTTTCTGCCCTTTACTCTCGACTTCTGCGGCACGCTGACCCGCATCCATCGCCGTGACTTTCACCTTCACGCCGACCTGCGCCAGCTGCTGCTGAGTGAACTGCAGCACTTTCTGCGCGGTGCTGTGGTTGTGAGATGACCACAAGGTGGTTTCGAAACCGTTCGGGAAGCCGGCTTCTTTCAACAGCTCACGTGCTTTGGCCGGGTCATATTTGATCGCCGGGTATTTCTGCGCGAAATCAATCGCCGGTGGCACGATACCGGTGGCTGGCGTGGCATAACCGGCAAACGCCACTTTGACTAACGCCTCACGATTGATGGCGTATTCCAGTGCTTCACGCACTTTTGGATTATCAAACGGCTTCTGCGTCACGTTGAGGCTGATATAGCGCTGCATAATCGATGGCGTGGTGACCACATCGAGCTTGCTGTTGCCCTGCAGTAGTTTGGCCTGCTCAAACGGCACCGGGAAAGCAAAAGTCGCTTCGCCGGTCTGCAACATCGCCGCACGGGTGTTATTGTCTACTACCGGGCGGAAAGTGATGCTGTCCAGCTTCGGATAGCCTTTCTTCCAGTAGCCATCCCACTTCTTCACTTTGACGAAGTCGGTCTGATTCCAGGTAACGAACTCATACGGACCGGTACCCACCGGATGGAAGCCAATGTCCTTACCGTATTTCTTCAGCGCGGTGGGCGAAATCATCACTGCCGCCGGGTGCGCCAGATTGTTGATGAAGGCCGAGAACGGCTGCTTCAGCGTAATCTTCACCGTGGTCGGATCCACCGCTTCGGTGCTGGCGACATACTTGAACAGGTTGTAACGCTTGAGATGATTATCCGGGTTGCTGGCACGGTCGATGTTGGCCTTGACCGCTTCCGCGTTGAAATCGGTGCCATCCTGGAACTTCACGCCCGAGTGCAGTTTGATAGTGTAAGTTAAGCCGTCGCTGCTCGCCTGATAGCTTTCCGCCAGCACGTTTTGCAGCTTCATGTCCTTATCAAAGCCGAACAGTCCCTGATAGAACGCCTTGGCCACCGACTGCGACAATGTGTCATTGGCGTCGTACGGATCCATAGTGGTAAAGGTTGACGCCACAGCAATCACCGCGTCCTTCGCTGCCCACGCTGGCATTGCCAACGCTGAACTCAACAACCCGGCAGTGATAACCCCTTTTCGCATAATATGGTGCATTGTTATCGTTCTCCTGTAATCCCTGTCATGCGCGACATCCGTGGATGACGCGGTTGCTTGCTGCTCAGGCACCGCTAATGGCGTGGCGGGCAACAAAATGCCCCGGTGCCACTTCCAGTAACGGTGCCACTTCTGGCTCATCACCCAAGGGGCGGATCGGGCTGGGGATCTCATCCACCATTAACGCCCGCTCGCGATGACGGTGCGCCGGATCGGCGACCGGCACCGCGGCCATCAGTTTTTTCGTGTAAGGATGGCGCGGCTGCTCAAACACCGCCTGGCGCGGCCCCATTTCCACAATCTGTCCGAGATACATCACGGCCACGCGATGGCTGATGCGTTCTACCACCGCCATATCGTGAGAAATAAATAAGAAGGCGATACCAAACTCGCGCTGCAAGTCGAGCATCAGATTGATAATTTGCGCTTGAATCGAGACATCCAGCGCCGAGACTGACTCATCGGCAATCACCACTTTAGGGTTCAGCGCCAATGCGCGAGCGATGCAGATGCGCTGGCGCTGGCCGCCTGAGAACTCGTGTGGATAGCGTTGCGCATGCTCCGGCAGCAAACCGACGCGCTCCAGCAGCCAGGCTACACGCTTCTCCGCCTGGCGCCGATCCATGGTTTTGTGCACCAGCAGCGGTTCCATAATCGAGAAACCCACCGTCAGACGCGGATCGAGGGAGGCGTAAGGGTCCTGAAAAATGAACTGAATGTCGCGCCGCAGCGAAGCCAGCGCGTTGCCCTGCAACGCATCAATACGCTGACCATTAAAAGTAATGGTGCCGCCCTGGCTGGCAACCAGGCGCAGCAGCGATCGACCGGTGGTGGATTTTCCGCAGCCGGATTCGCCGACAAGCGCCAGCGTCTCGCCAGCGTGCAGATCAAAGCTGACCTTCTCCACCGCATGCACACGGCGCTTCACGCGATTCAATAACCCACCACGAATATCAAAGCGCGTCACCAGATCGCGTACCTGCAAGATCGGCGGCTCATCGCTGCGCACCGTATCCTGCGGTGTGGCGATCTCTTCTCGGCCATTGGTGTGCAGTAAGGGGAATTTAGCGGGCAGCGGCTGGCCGCTCATCGCTCCCAACCTCGGTACTGCCGCCAGCAAGGCGCGGGTGTAAGGCTGTTGCGGCGCATCAAACAGCTGCTGCACCGGCGCACGCTCAACCACATCTCCACGATACATCACCTGCACGCGATCGGCCATCTCCGCCACCACACCCATGTCGTGAGTGATAAAAATCACCCCCATCTGCATCTCTTTTTGCAGCACGCGGATCAGCTGCAGAATTTGCGCCTGAATGGTGACGTCCAGCGCGGTAGTAGGCTCATCGGCAATCAGCAAAGCCGGTTTGCATGACAGCGCCATGGCAATCATCACGCGTTGACGCATGCCGCCGGAGAGTTGATGCGGAAAACGCGATAACACATTGTGGGCTTCAGGTATGCGCACCAGATCCAGCATGCGCCGTGCTTCGGTCTGCGCTTGTTGGTGGCTTTTGCCCTGATGTAAACGGATGGATTCGGCGATCTGCTCGCCCACGGTAAACACCGGGTTAAGCGAGGTCATCGGCTCCTGGAAAATCATCGCCATATCGGCACCGCGCACTTTGCGCATCTGGCTGGTGGTGGCGCGCATCACATCCAGCACCTCGCCGTTACGTCGACGCAGTTGGATCTCGCCACTGACATCGCCGCCCGCCTGCTGAATCAAGCGCATCAGCGCCAGCGAGGTGACCGATTTGCCCGAACCGGATTCCCCCACCAGTGCCAGCGTTTCCCCACGATGCAAATCCAGTGAAAGGTTACGCACCGCTTCGGTGATTCGCCCTTCATGCTCAAACCGTACGTTGAGGTCACGCACCGCCAAAACCTGCTCGGGTGCAAACTGCTGCTGCGTCATGCCTGCTCCTTAGCTATCGCGGTAAATCGCTACCTCGACTTCGCCACCCACATAGGCGAATCCCCGATACATCCCTTCACTGTTAAAGGGCAGCACCACATTGCCGTGCCTGTCGACGGCAATCAGCCCACCGCTGCCTTCCAGCTCCTGGACTTTGTCATGAATCACGTTGGCAGTGGCTTGCTGCAGGCTACGGCCGCCGTACTCCATCTGTGCAGAAACGTCATACGCTGCCAGAGTACGAATAAACACTTCACCGGTGCCGGTGCAGGAAACCGCCACGGTCTCATTATTAGCGTAGCAGCCCGCGCCGACGAGCGGCGAATCGCCAACGCGCCCGACCTGCTTGTTAGTCATACCGCCGGTTGAAGTGGCGGCCGCCAGATTACCCTGAAGATCGAGCGCCACCGCACCCACGGTGCCGAATTTGCGATCGGGATCGAGCGGATCGTCGCTGTGGCTTTGCGCAGCGCCGTCATGATCGAGCACCATCTGCTGGCTGCTCAGCGCACGCTGTAGCTGTTCCCAGCGTTCAGGCGTGGAGAAGAAATCCGGTGCAACCTGTTCCAGCCCCTGTTCAGCGGCAAAGGCTTCTGCACCCGCACCGATAAACAGCACGTGAGGGCTATTTTCCATCACCTTACGCGCCGCCAGGATCGGGTTACGAATGTGATTCACGCCCGCAACCGCGCCGACATCCAGGGTGCGGCCATCCATAATGCTGGCATCCAGTTCGTGAGTGCCCTGATGGGTAAACACCGCGCCTTTGCCTGCGTTAAACAGTGGGCACTCTTCCAGCAGCCGCACCGCCTCGGTCACCGCATCCAGCGCGCTGCCGCCCGTGGCCAGAATCTGCTGCCCTGCGGTAACGATTGCGTGCAATTGCTGACGATAGTGCTGCTCTTTTTCGGCGCTCATAGCGGCACGCGTGATTGCGCCCGCACCGCCGTGAATTGCGATAACTGCTTTAGCCATAACCGGTAACCTGTCAGCAAATCAGAACCAAAAACACTGATTTAGAATGGTTTTCATCTTTTTTAGGCAATTTTCGACTATAGAAAGGCACTCCCGGCTTGTAAAGCAGAAAGTGTATCTCCGGTCATAACCTTTTATTGTGGATTATGCTTTTTTAGTCACATGTGACTCGGCAGACAAATGTCACCATAATAGGCAGCAACTGAAATTCATCACGCAGAGACTGACATGGAACCTTTCACCGCAGGATTAATCTCCCTCGAAGACGCGCAGCAAAAAATGCTGCAACAGCTCACGCCCATTAGCGATTGCCTCAGCGTCTCGCTGTATGAGGCTGCAGGTCGCATCACCGCCAAACCGGTTACGTCTCCACTGGATGTACCGCCGTTTGATAACTCCGCGATGGATGGTTATGCCGTACGTCTCAGCGATATCGTGCCGGACCGCGAATTCCCGGTCGCCGGCAAAGCTTTTGCCGGCGCGCCATTCAACGGCGATTGGCCCGCTGGCAGCGTGATTCGTATTATGACCGGTGCGCCGATTCCGGCAGGCTGCGATGCCGTGGTGATGCAGGAGCAAACCGAGCAGCGTGAGGGCGGTATCGTCATCACCGCTGAAGTGCGCGACGGCCAAAACATTCGTCGCATCGGCGAAGATATTCAGGCGGGCAAGCAGGTTCTGGATGCCGGTGTGCGTCTCGGTGCCGCCGAGTTGCCGCTGCTGGCTTCACTGGGGATTGCCGAAGTCAGCGTGCTGCGCAAACTGCGCGTGGCGATTTTCTCCACCGGCGATGAATTGCAGGCGGTGGGCCAGCCCTTGGCTGACGGGCAAATCTACGACACGAACCGTTTCACCGTATCGCTGATGCTCAACAAACTGGGCTGCGAAGTGATCGATTTGGGCGTGATTGCGGACGATCCCGAGGCGCTGCGCAAGGCGTTCAGCGAAGCCGATCGTCAGGCGGATGTCGTGATCAGCACCGGCGGCGTCTCCGTCGGCGAAGCGGATTTCACTAAAGCGATGCTGGAAGAGTTAGGCGTGATTACCTTCTGGAAGCTGGCGATGAAGCCGGGCAAACCGTTTGCCTTTGGCCGCTTAGCCAACAGCTGGTTCTGCGGGCTGCCCGGCAATCCGGTGTCTGCCGCCGTGACCTTCTATCAGCTGGTGCAGCCGTTACTGGCCACCCTCACCGGGCAGACCACGCGCATTATGCCGCTGCGCCAACGCGCTCGTGCGACTCAGCGTTTGAAGAAATCGCCTGGACGCCTCGACTTCCAGCGCGGCATTCTCAGTCGTGGTGAAGACGGCGTGCTGGAAGTGCGCAGCACCGGCGCCCAGGGTTCGCACGTGTTTAGCTCTTTCGCCCTGGCCGACTGCTTTATCGTGCTGGATCGCGACCGTGCTGATGTGGAAGCTGGCGAATGGGTTGAGGTTGAAGTTTTCAATAGCCTGCTGGAGGGCTAATGAGCGTCGAACTGAGCCATGAAGAGATGCTGCGTTACAACCGTCAGATCGTGCTGCGGGATTTTGATTTTGACGGTCAGGAGAAGCTCAAAGCCTCGCGGGTGTTGATCGTCGGTCTCGGCGGGCTTGGCTGTGCCGCCGCACCCTATCTGGCTTCGGCCGGCGTGGGCCATCTTACCTTGCTGGATTTCGACACCGTCAGCTTAAGCAATCTGCAGCGCCAGATTCTGCACAGCGATGCCACACTTGGCCAGCCCAAAGTGGAATCTGCGCGTCGGCAGCTCGCGGCAATTAACCCGCATTGCCAGCTCGAAGCGATTGATGCACAGCTGGATGATGCCCAACTCAGTGCTCTAATCGCGCGCCATGATGCGGTGCTCGATTGCACGGATAACGTTGGTGCGCGTGAGCAGATCAATCGTTTGTGTTACCAGCACAAGGTGCCGCTGATTTCCGGCGCGGCCATTCGTATGGAAGGTCAGCTCAGCGTATTTACCTGGCAGCCGGGCGAACCCTGTTATCGCTGCATTAGCCGCTTGTTTGGCGATCAGACATTAAGTTGCGTGGAAGCTGGCGTGCTGGCGCCATTAGTGGGCGTGATTGGCGCGATGCAAGCTTTAGAGGCCATAAAAGTGCTGACCGCGTTGGGGCAACCTGCCCGTGCACGCTTGTTGATCTACGATGCGATGAGTGCAGAATTCCGCAACATGAAAGTGATGCAGGATAGGCATTGCGAGGTGTGCGGCGAGAAATAAGTAAGGTGCTGAAGGCCAGGAGTCGGCTCAGATAAGGTTCGACCTATCGCAAAGTCACTAAAAATTCAGCGGCCGCGTCTGAATGGATGATGGTGGGTTTGGTTGTTTTCGCTGAAGGTTAGGTGCAGGGTCAGATAAGGTCCGCCCGATCGCAAAGGAAACCGGCATCCATGCCGATCGGCTGGGCCATCCGTGGCCCAGACGCTTTGCTCTTCGGGCGAACCTTATCTTCCCTTTAAACTTTGGTGTGGCTATTTAAATCCAATCGTTGTTCGCGCAGGCTAAATTAACCAACAGAGAGCACGAATATTGATAAAGGCAGGAATGGTGGGTCCGGAGTAAAGCGTTCGCCGCAGGGATGCGGCGACCGAGGCTACAGGGATGTATTCACGCCGTCTTTACGGAGCGGCCCACCATTTATGCCTGAAGGTGCATGACTTCCCAGCGAACTGGCGAACTGGCGAACTGGCGAACCAAAGTAAAGCGCCCACCGCAGGAATGCGGCGGACGAAGCTATGAGTATGTAACGATTTAAACAATACCCTGACTGCGCAGATAATCTTCGTAGTTGCCGGTGAAGTCGATAATGCGATCGCCCTTCATCTCCATCACGCGGGTCGCCAATGAACTGACAAACTCACGGTCATGCGAAACGAAAATCAGTGTGCCTTCGTAACCTTCGAGTGCCAGGTTAAGCGACTCAATCGATTCCATATCGAGGTGGTTAGTGGGTTCATCCATGATCAAAATGTTCGGCTTCTGCATCATCAGCTTGCCAAACAGCATGCGGCCTTTCTCACCACCAGAGAGCACTTTAGCAGGCTTCTTAATTTCATCATGACCAAACAACAGACGGCCCAGAATACTGCGCACCGCTTGCTCGTCATCACCTTCCTGCTTCCACTGACTCATCCAGTCGAAAACGCTCAAGTCATCGGCGAAATCTTCTGCGTGATCCTGCGCGTAATAACCAATCAGCGCATTCTCGGACCATTTCACAGTGCCGCTGTCAGGCGTTAATTCGCCGACCAATGTTTTCAGCAAAGTGGTTTTACCGATACCGTTGGCACCGAGAATGGCCACTTTCTCACCGACTTCAACCATCAGATTGAGCTTATTAAACAGTGGGCCGTTATCGAAACCTTTCGTCAGTGCCTCAACTTCCAGCGCATTACGGAACAGCTTCTTATCCTGATCAAAACGGATATAAGGGTTCTGACGACTGGAGGCTTTCACTTCATCCAGCTTAATTTTATCGATCTGCTTGGCACGCGAAGTCGCCTGACGCGATTTAGAGGCGTTGGCACTAAAACGGCTAACGAATGATTGCAGGTCTGCAATTTGCGCTTTCTTCTTCGCGTTATCAGAAATTAAACGTTCACGCGCTTGCGTCGCCGCGGTCATATATTCGTCATAATTACCTGGATACACGCGCAGTTCACCGTAATCCAGATCCGCCATGTGTGTGCACACCATATTCAGGAAGTGACGGTCATGCGAAATGATAATCATGGTACTGTTACGTTCGTTAAGCACCTGCTCCAGCCAACGAATGGTATCAATATCCAGGTTGTTCGTCGGTTCATCGAGCAGCAAAATATCCGGGTTTGAGAATAATGCCTGCGCCAAAAGCACACGCAATTTCCAACCTGGTGCGATTTCGCTCATCGGACCGTAATGCTGTTCCACCGGAATGCCCACGCCCAGCAATAATTCACCGGCACGCGATTCCGCGCTGTAACCATCCATTTCGCCGTATTCGACTTCCAGGTCGGCCACTTTATAGCCTTCCTCTTCGCTCATTTCTGGCAAAGCATAAATACGGTCGCGCTCTTCCTTCACCGCCCATAATTCGGCGTGACCCATAATCACCGTATCCAGCACGCTGAATTGCTCAAAGGCAAACTGGTCCTGACGTAACTTACCGATACGCTCGTTAGGGTCGAGTGAAACATTACCGTTGGTCGGTACCAGGTCGCCGCCCAGTATTTTCATGAAGGTCGATTTACCGCTGCCGTTCGCACCGATTAAACCGTAACGATTACCGCCGCCAAACTTAACGGAGATATTCTCAAACAGCGGCTTACTGCCGAACTGCATAGTGATATTGCTGGAAACTAACACGGCATTGACCTTTGTTACGCGATGGAGGAAAAAACAGCGGGCATTATGCCAGAAACGGGCATCAGGACGCCACCTCTGCGCCTGTTAGCGTGAAGATGAAATGCTGAACGCGTTGTTGCAAAAAGAGAAATAAAAAAGCCGAAGACGATGTCGTCTCCGGCTCCCGCTTACAAGGATTGTGTCGATTATTTGATCAGGAAGCTGTCCAGGCTTTTACCGGAGTCCAGCGCTTTCTTAATCGCTGCTGGGGTACGGCCCTGGCCGGTCCATGATTTCTCTTCACCGTTCTCATCGGTGTAAGAATATTTAGCCGGACGCGGTGCACGCTTCGCGCGTTTTTTACCGGTTTCCAACGCACCCAGCAATTCGTTCGGGTCAATACCGTCAGCCAGCAGCATTTCGCGGTATTTAGACAGCTTTTCTTCTTTCTCGCGATTCTGCGCTTCTTCTGCATGAACTTCGTCGCGGCGCTCAGTCACCACCACGGTTAATTTCTCCAGAATCTCTTCCAGATCGGTCAATGGCAGTTCACGAGCCTGCGCACGTAATGTGCGAATGTTGTTCAGAACTTTAAATGCGTCACTCATCACAAGGTCCTTGCTTAAGGGGGGTTTAAATAAACTGTAGTGGCAAGATTACCCAATTCAAATAAAAAAATAAATTAATTTATGCGGACGGATAATTCCTAACTGATTAACGTATTCACAATTTGAGCGATATCCCCAGCGAGAAGCTTTAATTAACGGTGAATTAACAACAGCACTTTAGTACCACCGACTGGAACTGGTACCGATTTCAGAGGTTATTCCCGGCTGATAAACAAGCATTTAGCGGTTAATGCCTTGCCTAGCTGATGTGTGTTAGCAGATTAATGAAGATTAATGTTATGGCCGAAAATCTATTTTCACAGGTGATTATTCTATTTTGACAGTTGAGACCACAATCGCATTTTTATCCCCCCTTATCGATAAAAAGCCAGTGCATGCACCGGCTTTTACCCTCATAAAAACGTCACCTCAGGTTACAAGCTTTTCTTCACAGCGTGCGTCAACTGCGGTTGCGGTTCTTCATTTGACAGCCAGTCGTGCAAATAATGCTCGATCTGTTCCAGTGAACGATTTCGTGTTTCCGGTACAAAGCGAACCACAAAAATGGCTCCCCCTATTCCGATTAGCGCAAAAATAAAGAACGCTCCCGATAAACCCACCGATGCCAACAGGATCGGGAACATCAGCGAGATAAGGAAATTAGCGATCCACATTGCAAACACGGCGCCGCCCATAAATATCCCACGCAGACGTGTAGGGAAAATTTCAGACAATAGCAACCAGGTCACGGGTGAGAGTGCACCTTGCTGGAAGCTCAAAAACATCAGCATTCCCAGCAACACCATATAACTGCGCAGAACATCAGGTTGACCATTTACCGTCTCCGGCATGAAATAACTGACGGCACCAATAAATACCAGACAGGCGGTACAGCCAAACTGTCCTAACATCGTCATGGTACGGCGCCCAATGCGCCCCAGCAGCCAGATACCGACGAAAGTCATTAATACTGAAATAACACCATTGGCGATGGTGGCAATTAATGCTGCGTTATCGCTCATGCCCACGGCTTTTAACATGGTCGGAGCGTAATACATGATGGTATTCACCCCGGTTAACTGCTGTATGACCGCAATACCCACGCCAATCAAAAATAATTTAAACAGCCAGGGTTGACGAAGTTCACGCAGGCGTGGGCGCGTTTCATGTTGTTCTTCAGCTAAGGTTTCTTCTATTTCCGTGAGTTCCCACTCAACATCTTGTTTAGCTCGCGTGCGTTCCAGCACCTGACGCGCTTCTGCTAACCGCCCTTTCATCGCATACCAACGCGGTGAGTCGGGCATAAACAGCATGCCGAACCACAGCAGCACGGCAGGCACCGTCGCTACCGCCAGCATCCAACGCCAGGTGGTATCACCGCCCCATACCGCGTTAAAACCGGCGTTGGAGATGTAAGCCAACATCTGCCCGGAGACGATCATCAGTTCTTGCATGGTCACTAACTGGCCACGTTTGTTGGCGGGCGCCATCTCCGCGATGTACACCGGGACTGTCGCTGACGCGCCCCCCACCGCCACACCCAATACCAGGCGGAAGAAAATCATCCATTCAACGTCAGGTGCTAACGCGGTGCCGATTGCGCCAATAGCGAAAATCACCGCCAGCACCAGAATGATTTTTCTCCGCCCGGCCGCGGCGGCAAAGTGGCCTGATGCCAGGGCACCAAAAGCCGCGCCAAACAGCAGGCTGCTGGTGACCAACCCCGTGGTAAAGGGTGTCAGATGGAGATCGTTGCCCATAAATAACAGTGCGCCAGAAATCACACCGGTGTCATAGCCGAACAGCAACCCCCCTAAGGTGGCAATCATTGCTATCACCTTCACAAAGGGTTCAGTGCGCGTGCTGCTGTTCGGCCCTGATGCTTTGTTGGGGGTAAGGTAGTTTTCCCGCGGCATAATCCACTCCTAACAGTAAGAGAAGATTTAAAAATAGTTTATTTCAACCAACAGGAATAATTATGAAATTTAAATTTTGCGCTACAGATCATAAACCCCGCATTTACATGCGGAGCAGATCACAAAAAGGGGCTTTACTGCGTGTAAATCGGTGAAGAGTGATCAGAGGGGAATTTGCATTTAGTCAAAAATGAAAACTTTCGTTTCAAAATGGGCGAATTGTGATGCCTGATGCTGGGGCAACCCGCAGACTGCCCCTTTTACGACTAAGGCACCGTAGTGGCAGGGCCAAACACAGAATATTCCGGCAGATTAACGTTTTGATAAGGTTCCCAGCCGCCGCCCAGCGCTTTGTACAACGCGACTAAATCCAGTGCACTCTGCATTCGTGCCTGTGTCGATTGTGCTTCTGCCTGCGCTAACTGACGCTGTGCGTCCAACACATCCAGGAAGCTGGAAATCCCCTGCTTGTAGCTATCACTGGCGAGATCAAATGCTCTCTGCAATGCGCCAGTGGTTTCATCCAGAGCTGTCACCTGCTGCTGATCGGCGCGATAACTGACCAGGGCATTCTCGACATCCTGCAACGCAGTCAGCACCGTCTGGCGATATTCCAGCGCTGCATTGGCCTGCTGCGCGCGTGCCAGTTTCACGCTGGAGACCAAACGCCCGCCCTGAAAAATCGGAATGGAGAGCGAGGGCCCGATACTGTAGAAATGGCTGCTCCAGTCATCCAGATAGCTGGCATCGGTGTTGCGAACCCCGAGTTGACCCGTCAGTGACAGGCTGGGGAACAGATCCGCCACCGACACGCCAATGTTGGCAGTCTGCGCATGCAGATTGGCTTCCGCCTGGCGAATATCCGGACGTCGTCGCGCCAGCGTGGATGGAATCCCCACCGCCACCATTTTCGGCAACGCCGGTAACGCTTTACTGCTCATCAGCTCGTTATCCAGTGCGCCCGGCGTTTTGCCCAGCAATACCGCTAAACCATTCATGGCCTGACGTTCCTGCGACTGATAGCCCGGCAATTGCGCGTTCAGCGAGGCAAGTTGTGCGCGCGCATTTTCCACATCGGTGAGCGGCGCCATGCCGTTACGCTGCTGGCTTTGCGTCAGTTCCCAGGTTTGCTGCGCCACATCGATTTGCTGCTGCAGCGTATTGAGTACCGCTTGCGCGCCGCGCAATTGCAGATAGGCACGTGCCACTTCTGCTTCGAGTGACACCAGCGCATCATTGCGTTGTTCGATGGCAGCCTGCTGCTGCGCATCTGCGGCTTCCATCTGACGGCGCACTTTGCCCCACAGATCCAGCTCCCAGCTGGCGTCAAAGCTGCCCTGATAAAGGGTGACAGAATGATCGAGGCCGTTCAGTTGATTGGCGACGTCACTGTCCACCTGATCGTAAACCCCGTTGGATTTCAGTATGCCTTTTAGGCCCAACTGCTGACGTGTGACTTTAGCCGAGCCATTGAGTGACGGAAAAAGCCCGCCGCGCGCCTGCGCCAGTTGCTCACGCGCGCCAGCAATGCGCAACACCGACTGCTGCAGGGATAAGTTACCGGCAATGGCGCGTTCAATCAGGCTATCCAGTTGTGGATCATTAAAGCTTTTCCACCACAGTGGGTTGGTGGCCGCCGATTGCGGTTTTGAGGCTTCCTGCGACGGCAAATCGCGATAGCTGCCTGGCGTCTGCGCATGGGGTGGCTGATAATCAGGGCCCACAGCGCAACCCGCCAGAAGCAGAGACAGCGCCAGCAAACTCAAGCGCGGAGAGGTGATCATCTTAGTGTGCTCCTGCACTGCCTTCGCTCTTGATCGGCGAAAGCAACCAACAAAATGGAATCAACAGCAAGGCCACAATACTCAGGCCCATAAATACGTCGATGTACGCCAGGATTCGCGCCTGTGCAATCATCTCTTTGTACAGCTGACCCGTCGCCAGCGTCAGGGGATCGCCCACCGCAGACGTAAAGTCGCGAATCGACTGCGCCCAATGCTGCAAAGTAAGATTGAACGGCTCGTTGAGCGGCGTCATGTTATGCACCATACTCGCCGACCGCGCCTGCATACGCTCAGTGATCCCCGCCGTTGCCAGTGAAATACCGATCGATCCCGCCACATTACGGAACATGGTAAACAATGCCGATGCATCCGCATTGAGCCGTTGCGGCACCGTAATAAAAGCAATGGTCGTCAGCGGCACAAACAGGAAACCCAGCCCTATCGATTGCGCACTGCGCATTAATACCAGGGTGGTAAAATCAACATTCGGCGTCAAGGTCGTGGAATAGAAGAAGGCGCTGGCGAGGCAGGTAAAACCGAAAGCAATGATGTAGCGTGTTTGCACAATCGGCATCAGCTTCAGCACCAGCGGAATGGTCAGGACGATCAATATCGCACCGGGCGAGAGCACCAGCCCCGACCAGGTCGCGGTATAGCCCAGATCCTGCTGCGCCAGTTGTGGAAGTACCACCGAACTGCCGTACAGAATCATCGCCATGCCTGCCATCAGCAAACCGGCCACCCAGAAGTTACGATCTTTCATGACCGTGATATCTACCACGGGTTTACGCGCATACAGCAGCCAGTAGACGGCGCCGACAATGCCGATCACCGCCAGCATGCAAAACAGGCGAATAAAGTGCGAGGCGAACCAGTCTTCATCTTCACCACGGTCAAGGAACACCTGCAAACAGCCGAGTCCAAGGGTGATCAAGCTGATACCGATGTAATCGATTTTCAGCTTGCCCTTCGCCCATTTACGCTCCCAAGGTGGATCTTCCAGCAGTTGATAGATCGCCAGCACCGTTAAAATTCCGACCGGGATGTTAATGAAGAACACCCAGCGCCAGCTGTAGTTATCCGTGATCCAGCCGCCGAGTGTTGGGCCGATCACTGGCGCAACGATAATCGCAATCGAGGAGAGGCCAAAAGCTTTGCCACGATCTTCCGCTTTAAAGTAATCGAGGAGCACCGATTGCTGCACCGGCTGCAAACCGCCGCCGAAAAAACCCTGCAACACGCGGAACAGAATGATTTGCCATAGCTCAGTGGCGATACCGCACAGGAACGAGCAGATGGTGAACATGACAATACAGATCAGGAAGAACTGTTTACGCCCAAACAAGCGGCTAAAGAAGGCGGAAATGGGCAACACAATGCCGTTAGCCACCAGATAGGAAGTCAGCACCCAGGTGGATTCGTCGTAACTGGAAGAGAGTGAGCCGGCAATGTGCGGTAGCGCCACGTTAACGATGGTGGTGTCGAGGATCTCCATAAACACCGCCAGCGTCACCGTGATGGCGACCAGCCAGGGATTGCTGGCCGGACGCCAGCTTTCGCTCGCACTCATTCGACGGTGACCTTCGGCTCAACCGACAGGCCCAGTGGCAACGGATGATTCGGATCCAATCCTTTATCGATGACGATTTTCACCGGCACGCGCTGCACAATTTTCACGTAGTTACCGGTGGCGTTTTCAGCCGGGAAGGTGGAGAAACGCGAGCCGGACCCCATCTGCACGCTATCAACGTGCCCTTCCAGCTTCATATCTGGCCAGGCGTCGATACTGATATCTACTTTGTCGCCGGGATTCATCCGCGCCAGTTGGGACTCTTTGAAGTTGGCATTGATCCAGATATCAGGCGACACCAGTGAAAACAGTGCCGTGCCAGCCTGTACCAGCGTGCCGACCTGCACGTTGCGCTTGGTGACAAAGCCATCGTAGGGGGCGCGCACTTGGGTATAAGAGAGATTCAGTTCGGCGGTATTGAGCTGAGCCTGCGCCTGCTCAACCTGCTGCTGACGCGCTTCTACGTTGGTTTCCTGCTGACGAATCTGCAATTGCACCTGTGAAGCCACTTCGACCTGCGCTTTGGCGCTTTGCAGTTGTGCTTCAGCGGATCGCAGCTGCGCGGCTGCGGTATCGATGTTGCGTTGTGACGTCGCGCGCGGATCCACGCCGCGCTGACGACGATAGTCCGCCTGCGCATTTAAAAGATTGGCCTGCGCTTTGGCTTGATCGGCTAACGCCTGATCGCGCTGCGCAGGATACTGCACGCGTGACAGCGCTAACTGTGCCTGCGCCTGATGCAGTTGCGCCTGAGCCAGGCCAAGCTGGGCTTTAGCCTGATCGCGTTGGGCACTGGTATCGCGTGGGTCGATCTCCACCAGCAAATCGCCCTGCTTCACCCGCTGGTTATCTTTCACCAGCAGTTTCACCACATAACCGGCCGCTTTCGGTGCGATGGTCACGGCATCACCTTCGGTAAAGGCATCATCCGTGGATTCAATGTTGCGCGTGGTAAACCAGAACCACAGGCCCACCAACAGCATGATCACCACCACGATGGCGAGAATGACCAGTGGCTTTTTGCCGGGGCGTTTACGTTGTGGTTCGTTGTTGTCTTGACTGGAGTCTGAAGCGTGCTGCGCATCCTGCTGCTCGCGTGCGGGCGGCTGATTGTGGTTATCACTCATAGGTTATCATCGCTGGCTGTGATCCCGATCCACGGGCAAAAACGGTCAACTTAACCTTAGATCGAAAATTGACAAATGCCAGTACAACTTTACACAAGCCAACAATCAACGCATTTTCTGCCACTAAGTGCGATAACGCGCTGAATAATCAGCGCGTCAGCTCATCGGGCAGAACAAAATGGCAGGCTTAGTGTAGCCAGCGCAACAGGAACCAGCCACACAGCATCGACCACGCCAGCATGGGTAAAGAAAACAGGTGAAAGCGCCACCAGACTTTGCTGTCTTGCGCCATACGCAGCGCAATCAGGTTAGCCAATGAACCCGGCAGCAAGCCAAATCCACCAATGTTGACGGCCCAGGCGAGCACCTCTGAAGGCGGCACTTTTTGCAGCAACAGGATGGTGGCTGGCACATTACTGATCACCTGTGAAAGACCTATCGCCAGCAAGTATAAACCGCCTTCACTCAACAGGCTTATCGCGGCGAAATGCGGTTGTAGCAGGGGAAGATGCATCAGTAAAAACACATCGATGAACATCGCGACAAATACCAGCAACAAGCTCCAGTCAATACTGATCAATACGCTGCGCGCCATAATCAGGAAGCAGCCTGCCACCAACAACAGCGCCCATCCGGTCATTTTCAGCTCTAAAGCCACAATAAACATCAGATACAGCAGCACACTGATGATAAATAATGGTTTTTCCCATTGATGCGCTTCGCTTTGCGCGTGCTTTTGGATGGTTTGTTTAGGAAAACTCCACCAGGTGAGCGCCATCAGGCTGATCATCAACACGGCAACTAACGGTGCCATTTGCAAGATAAAGCCCGGCACGCTGAGCGTGCCGTGGCTCCATAACAGAATGTTTTGCGGATTACCCACCGGCGTCAGCAGCGATCCGGCATTTACCGCCAGCGCTTCAAAAATAATCAGACGAGAAATCGGCAGACGCGAGAATTTGCGTAGCGTCAGGGTCAGCGGCACCAGAATAAACAGCGCCACATCGTTGGTGAGAAAGGTGGAAAGCAGCGCAGCGGCACAGACCATAAACAGCGCCAGTGTACGCTCATGTTGAAAGCGCTGCACCAGACGCGCGCCGAGCACATCAAAATAACCGCTGTTTTCCAACCCTTTGGTCAGCATCAATAGCCCGGTGAGCGTCATGATAGTGTGCCAGTCAACGGCGGCAGGCAATTGCGACCAACGATACTCTGCCAGCGGCAATAAAATCACACCCAACAGCAACAGCAAATGCAAAATACGATCACGCATTAAGGAACGCAGCACGATGGGCATGATGGCGGAAGACCTTGTAAGTTAGCGGCTCTCGTAAAACTTCTGGAAGACGGCGAGGGTTTCATCACTGACGTGATGTTCCAGGCCTTCAGAATCCCGGCGGGCAGTTTCCGGGCTGACACCTAACGCCAGCAGGAAAGTTTCAACAATATGGTGACGTACGCGGCTCGCTTCAGCCAGCTTTTCACCTTCAGGCGTCAGAAACACACCGCGATAAGGAACCTGTTCCACCAGACCGGTGGTGCCTAAACGCTTCAACATTTTTGCCACGGTGGGCTGTGAAACGCCGAGGCGCGCGGCCATATCGACCTGGCGGGCTTCACCAAATTCACGAATCAAATCAGAGATTAACTCTACGTAGTCATCAATAAGTTCACGTCGATGCGCTTCGCGCACCTGGCGAAATCCTTCGACATGCTCCTCTATATCTTTAAGCGGCCCCTGGGGCGTATTGGTGGCGCTCTTTGCACGACGACTCATTCAGCTTCCTCTTTATTATCTGCCGCACTTTACCTGCGGTGCGGGCCTGGCTGCGCTCATTGTAAACCAGGCACAAATAAGCACAAATTTTTCCTAAATAGTGTTGGCTAAAGAGTATAGCCAGTGCTATCTTTGTTCGTAATGTAAGCGAATAGCTTATTTAGGAGGCAACGATGAACGCACCCTATTTGCTGCTACTCCTTTTCCTGCTGTTTATCGCAGGTTTGTGCTTACTGTTACGTCGTTATTCATTCGGGAGGTGAACATGACCACCATGAAAAACTGCCTCGACTGTGGCAAATGCTTCCAGGTTGAGCAAAGCAAACCGGCTTTTGAGCTGAAATCGCTGCTGTGCCTGTTTAAACGCTCGCCTTTTGCCCTGCGTCTGATGCTGATTGAAAAGCTGACCGGCAAACAGCTGACCGAGCGCCCTTGCCCCAATCTCATCTGGCGCGGCTGATTCATCCATAAATTTCTTCTCAGGATCCGTTTCCTCAACGGATCCTTTGCACGATCTCACATTTTGTTACCTTTTTAGTCCTACTCTTTCTATTGTTATTGAACGAATTTCCGATCCCTGCGCTCACTGTGGCTGAATCGCTTCAGGCACTGACATAACTTTACCTTCAATAACGCTTAAACGATTAGGCTGCTAACTTTTAGCTTGCAACCTGTTGTGACGTCTGATTAATCTCCTCATAACAAAAAATTACATACTTATAACAAAATCAACCCAGGGTGGGTTTTTCGTAAGGAAGATTAGCAATGTCACTTAAAAAGCCTGAAGAGCAACCATCGGGCAGGAGACGATTTTTACAAAAATCGCTCTCGCTCATTCCCCTCGCCGCCGCAGCCAGTTCCGGTGTGGTGTCACTCTCCTCCCCCGCTGCCGACAAGCCGCAAGGCGTGTTATCCGACTATGTTCCCGCTTACTTCAACGATAAAGAGTGGAAATTTCTGCTCGCCGCGCTGGATCGCCTGATCCCTGCCGATGCCAACGGTCCTGGCGCCGTCAGTGAAGGTGTACAGGTGTTTATCGATAAGCAGATGGAATTGCCCTACGGCTATGGTCGCTTGTGGTACATGCAAGGCCCGTTCGCCGATTCGATTCCGGAAATGGGTTACCAATCCCATCTGGTGCCACGCGATACCTATCGGTTAGGCATCGCCTTAGCTGACCAGCACTGTCAGCAGCAGTACCAAAAAGATTTTTATCAACTGGAAACGGCGCAACAGGAAGAGGTTTTGCGTGCGCTGGAAGCCGACAAACTGCATAACGATGCCATTCACGGCAAGCTGTTTTTCGAGCAACTGCTGGAGAACACCAAAGAGGGTTATCTCGCCGATCCGATTCACGGCGGCAACCAAACGCTGGCCTCGTGGAAAATGATCGGTTTCCCCGGTGCACGTGCGGATTTCGTCGATACCGTACAGCAGCCTAATAAACCCTACCCTCTTGGCCCAGTCAGCATTTCCAGTAAAAGGAGCGTGTAATGGCGGCAGTAAAAAAAGCGCCCGTCGATGTGGTCATCGTCGGGTTCGGCTGGACCGGTTCGCTCATGGCGATGGAACTGGCCAGTTCTGGTTTGAATATTGTGGCACTGGAGCGCGGCGAAAATCGCGATACCTACCCCGACTTCTCCTATCCGCGTATTGCCGATGAACTGACTTATGGCATTCGTTTAAAACTGTTCCAAAACGCCTCGAAAGAGACCGTGACGGTTCGTCACACTACGCAGGAAACCGCGCTGCCATATCGTCGCTTCGGTTCCTTCCTGCCCGGTGATGGTGTGGGCGGTGCCGGTACCCACTGGAACGGTCAGCTGTGGCGTCCGCTGGAAGCTGATTTAAAAATGCGCAGCACAGTCATCGAAAAATACGGTGCTGACTTCATTCCTAAAGACATGACGGTGCAGGATTACCCCTTCTCTTATGCCGAGATGGAGCCCTATTTCGATAAGTTTGAGAAAATTTGCGGCGCGGCCGGTCAGGTCGGTAACCTCAACGGTGAAACCGTCGAAGGCGGTAACCCGTTCGAATCTCCGCGTAAAAATGGCTATCCCACCAAACCGTTAAAAACGCTGTATGCCGGCGAATTATTCTCTAAAGCCGCAAAGCAACTGGGCTATCACCCCTTTGAGTGCCCTGCAGCCAACACCACCGAACCCTGGACCAACCCTTACAACATGCAACTTGGCGTGTGTAACTACTGCGGTTATTGCGAACGCTTCGGCTGTTTCAACTACTCCAAAGGCTCACCGCAGAGCTGTGTTATCCCTGCTCTGAAGCCGTTTAGTAACTTTGAGTTGCGCACTCAGGCGCACGTGATTCGTGTCAATACCGACAGCAGCGGTAAAAAAGCCACTGGCGTCACCTATATCGATGCGCAAGGTAATGAAGTCGAGCAACCGGCTGACCTGGTGATCCTCAGTGCCTTCCAGTTGCACAATGTGCGCTTACTGCTGTTGTCAAAAATCGGTAAGCCATACGATCCACAAACCGGTGACGGCGTGGTGGGCAGAAACTATGCCTATCAGATGACCGGCGGTATCAAGCTGTTCTATGACAACGACAATTGGTTCAATCCATTTGCCGCCACGGGTGCCACCTCCACCGTTATCGATGATTTCAATGCGGAAAACTTCGATCACAGCAAAGTCGGCTTTGTTGGCGGTGCCACCATTTCTGCGGCCTTCTCCGGTGGACGTCCCATCCAGCAGATGGGCATCCCTAAAGATGCGCCGCGTTGGGGTTCCGGCTGGAAACAGGCCATCAAAGATAATTATCTGCACAACATGAACGTCGGCTCGTCGGGTTCGGTGATGCCATACAAGCAGTGCTACCTCGACCTTGATCCTACGTACCGTGATATCTACGGCCAACCGTTGCTGCGTATGACCTTTGACTGGCAGCAGAATGAACTGAAGATGACCAACTTCATCAAAGATAAGGCCGAGGAGATCGTCAAGGTGATGAATCCTAAGCACTATGAAGTGGGCTTCAAAACGCTCAACAGCCATTACGATGTCCGCCCTTACCAATCAACGCACACCACCGGTGGTGCAGTGATGGGCGACGATCCGCGTACCAGCGTGGTGAATAAGTTCCTGCAAAGCTGGGATGTACCGAACGTATTCGTTACGGGCGCATGCTGCTTCCCGCAAAACCTGGCATACAACCCAACCGGGATTGTCTGTGCCACCGCATTATTCGCGGCGGATGCGATTCGCAACCGCTATCTGGCTAAGCCTGGTCCGCTGGTTCAGGCCTGATAAGGAGCGTTATAGTGAAATTTTCCGCACTCTTTTTCGCTCTCGGCGGCGCACTGATCAGCCACGCCGCATCGGCCGCGACCAATGCCTCGGTTAAGCAAGGCGAGTATCTGGCCAAAGCGGGCGATTGTGCCGCATGCCATACCGCAGCAGGCGGGCAACCTTTCGCCGGTGGGCTCAAAATGAGCACGCCGATTGGTGCCATATACTCCACCAACATCACGCCAGATAAAACGCACGGCATTGGCGACTACAGCTACGACGACTTCGTCAAAGCGGTACGTGGCGGTGTAGCGAAAGATGGCAGCTCGCTCTACCCCGCCATGCCGTTCCCGTCGTATGCCAAAATCAGCGACAGCGATATGCACGCGTTGTATGACTACTTTATGCAGGGTGTGAAACCGGTAAGTCAGGAGAATCGCAAAAGTGATATCCCCTGGCCGCTCAGCATGCGTTGGCCGCTGGCGTTTTGGCGCTGGACCTTTGCCGATGACAGCACTTACGCTCCTGTAGCCGGCCAATCGGCACAGTGGCAGCGCGGTGCTTATCTGGTGCAGGGGCTTGGTCACTGTGGCTCATGCCATACGCCTCGTGGCATCGGCTTCCAGGAGAAAGCCATGGATCAGAACAGCAAAGGCTATCTGACCGGCGGCACACTGGAAGGCTGGCATGCGCCAGATCTGACCGCCAGCCCGGCAGCGGGTTTGGGCAGTTGGTCTGAGCAAGATATCGCCACCTTCCTGAAAACCGGCGCGAATAAGCAAGGCGCTGCCTTTGGTTCGATGACGGATGTGATCGCGCACAGTACCCAATATCTCAGTGATGAAGATCTGAATGCGATTGCCGTTTATCTGAAGTCTTTACCGGCTGCGGATAACACCGCTGCACCACAGGCCAGCGATGCGACGTCGCAATCGCTGTTCAAAGGGGATGTCAGCCAGCCAGGCGCGCAGGTGTACGTGGATAACTGCGCTGCCTGCCATCGTACGGACGGTAAAGGCTATGCCAGTACCTTCCCGGCGCTGGCACACAATCCGGCCTTGTTGAGTGAAGACCCGTCATCAGTAATCAGTGTGATTCTGAAAGGCGGCCAGCGTGCGATTACGCAACAGACGCCGACCGGTTTCACCATGCCAGATTTCGCCTGGCGCCTGGATGATCAGCAGGTCGCTGATGTCGCTAACTTTATTCGCAATGGATGGGGTAACAAAGCGGCACCGGTAACGGCCGATCAGGTGAAGAAGATCCGCGCCACGCTTCCTCCCGCCCCGCAAAAGTAAGCATAAAAAAACGGCCCGTAAAGGGCCGTTTCTTGTGGAACTCTGGTCTAAGCAAAAACTTAGAAGCTGTAGCCTACGCCAGCAATCCAGGTGCCTACGTCTACGCTACGGATACGGCTCTGCTCGTAACCCACGTCAACAGCAACGTTCTGGATTGGGTTGAACTGCATGCCTGCGCCGTAGGAGAAACCGTAATCGCTGGTGTCAGATTTAGACTGTGCAGCAGCGTCATTCGCCTGGTATTTACCGTAACCGATACCGACCACGCCGTAGATGCTTGCCCAGTCGTTCAGACGGTAAGCAGGACCACCGGTGATGCCGTAGTACTGGCCTTTGTTGTAAACGCCAGCGTCAGTGCGGTCTTTCTCGGTGTAGGTGAAAGAACCGATCCAACCCAGTGGGTTAGTACCATCTTCGTAACGGTATTTCAGGTTGAAGCCGTTTGCTTTGTTAGCAACGCCCTGATAATCGCTCTGCGCGTAACCAGCAGAAACGGTGCTCTGCGCCATGGCTGAACCTGCTGAAACTGCCAGTACACAAGCCAGTGCTGAAAGACATGCAATTTTTTTCATAAACCACCTCAAATGTGAATATACTTCTCTCCTGACAACGCTGAAAATATAACAAAAATTAGCAAGAAACTCTGCCCGCTATTTGTTGTCTAAGAGATTGTTTGGTGTAACAGAAAGTTAATGAAGTTTCCTATGTCATTCATTTTACTTATAAAAAGCATCATCTTTCTGCAACAATATTTCGGACAACAAATAATGCGTTTAAGGATATTCCTAAACTAACCTGACATTTCTTTACTTAAATGGCCCGAAAAACGGTTATTTTCCAGGCTGTCACCGCATTTATTTTCCCTCTTACACGCCTCCTTATTTCCTGAAGATTCCTTTACACTGACGTTTTGTTGCTGTGTTGTTAATCACTACAGGATTGAATTACAGGATGTCTACGCCTCTGACGAACACCAAAATGGTCCCGGTTTTGTTCCCGATTGCCGTGCTACTGATTGCTATGCTCTCGCTCCAGGGCGGTGCTTCACTGGCAAAATCGCTGTTCCCCAGCGTGGGGGCGCCGGGCATCACCGCACTGCGCCTCGGATTGGGCACCCTGATTTTGTGTGTCATCTTTAAGCCGTGGCGTTTACGATTTACCTCTGCACAGCGCAAACCGCTCTTGATGTACGGTCTGGCGCTGGGTTGTATGAACTATCTCTTCTATTTATCCATTCGCACCGTGCCGCTGGGCGTTGCCGTTGGCCTGGAGTTTCTGGGCCCTTTAACCCTGGCATTGGCCGGTGCGCGACGTCCGCTCGATTTCCTTTGGGTGCTTCTGGCGGTCACCGGTTTGTGGTTTCTGCTGCCGATTGGTGATGGCATCAGCCATATCGATCCGCTGGGTGCGCTGTTAGCCGTGGGAGCCGGTGCCTGTTGGGCGGTCTATATCCTGGCGGGGCAACGCGCCGGTGCGGAGCATGGCCCAGCAACCGTTGCCATGGGATCGTTAATTGCCTCGGTGATCTTTGTTCCTCTTGGATTAACCTTTGCGGCACCCGGCATCTGGCACTGGGAAATTCTGCCCCTGGCGCTGATTATCGCCCTGCTCTCCAGTGCCATTCCTTATTCACTGGAGATGATGGCCCTGACCCGTCTGCCCGCTCGCATTTTTGGCACGCTGATGAGCCTGGAACCCGCGATGGCAGCGCTTTCCGGGATGTTGTTCCTCGGGGAATTACTGACGCTGAAGCAGTGGATCGCGCTGCTGGCCATTATTGCCGCTTCGGCGGGTTCGACACTCACCATGAAACAGAAGAGTGCCAAAATAAGCGAAGTGGATATTAATAACCCGCAATAAATAATGCCAAATTCAGCCTGTTAAGCTGCAGGCTGAATATATAAGCATTCTCATTCCCATTTTTTTCATCGCAAGTTCCCTCTTTGTTATTATTTTGCAACATCATTGATAAACAATTAACACGGACCATAATCACCTGTTATATAAGACAAATAAATTAAACGCTCAATTCCCGCGCAACATTAAGGTTTATCTATTCCTGTCATCGGTTTAAACAATCCGGCATAGCCAAAAAACTGCTGCTATACTTATTCCCGTGCTTGATTAGGACAACCATCAATTAGAGGATATTAATGATGAGTACCGCAAAACTGGTTAAAACTAAATCGTCTGATCTCATTTACACCCGTAATGATGTTGCTGATAGCGATAAGAAAGCGACCATCGAGGTGCTCAACCGTCTGGTAGTGGAGTTTATTGATCTGTCACTGATCACTAAGCAGGCGCATTGGAATATGCGCGGCGCCAACTTTATCGGTGTGCATGAAATGCTGGATGGCTTCCGTACTGCCATCACCGATCATCAGGACACCATTGCAGAGCGTGTTGTACAGCTCGGCGGCGTGGCGCTGGGTACCACTCAGATCGTCAACGACAAGACGCCATTAAAAAGCTATCCGCTCAACATCCATACCGTTCAGGATCACCTGAAAGCCCTTGCCGATCGTTACGCGATTGTCGCGAACGATACGCGTAAGGCCATCAGTGAAGTAAGCGATGAAGACACTGCCGACATTTTCACGGCAGCATCGCGTGATTTGGATAAATTCCTGTGGTTCATCGAATCCAACATCGAATAATGTCAGTTACAGCGAAGGCGGGATATCCCGCCTTTTTTTATATCTGTAACATTTTGGTGCTTTTTTTGACGTTGTTAACAAAATCTTAATCCTGCCTTTCCCTTGCACAGCCCTTGGTGCACACTGTGCCTGCACCACCACAGTACGATGCACTATTTTGGTGACCCATATTAGTGCAGACTTTTCGACTACAGCAAAATCGCTTCAGCCAGGCCCTGCATCCTGCTGATTTCGACCAAAATGAAAAGTTGGCATAATTTTTTCATATGAATAGCCGTACATCAGGCCATCAGGTCTGAAGGGTAATAAGGAAAATAATGATGAAGTCTTTGATTAAAGTCTCCGTGGCAGCCCTGGCGCTGGCCTTCTCGCTTTCTTCCACTGCAGCAGATAAGAAACTGGTCGTTGCGACCGACACCGCATTCGTTCCTTTTGAATTCAAACAGGGCAACGATTACGTTGGTTTCGATATCGACCTGTGGGCCGCTATCGCCAAAGAACTGAAGCTGGATTACACTCTGAAGCCAATGGATTTCAGCGGCATCATCCCAGCACTGCAAACCAAAAACGTTGACGTGGCTCTGGCCGGCATCACCATTACCGACGAGCGCAAAAAAGCCATCGACTTCTCTGACGGCTACTACAAAAGTGGTCTGTTAGTGATGGTGCGTGAGAACGAAAACAACATCAAAGGCATCGACGATCTGAACGGCAAAGTGGTTGCGGTGAAGAGCGGTACCGGTTCTGTTGATTACGCAAAAGCGCACATCAAGTCTAAAGATCTGCGTCAGTTCCCGAACATTGACAACGCCTACATGGAGTTGGGCACCAACCGTGCTGACGCCGTGCTGCACGACACGCCAAACATCCTGTACTTCATCCACACCGCCGGTAAAGGTCGCTTCAAAGCGGTTGGCGAGTCTATCGAAGCTCAGCAGTATGGTATCGCTCTGCCAAAAGGCAGCGATGACCTGCGTAACCAGATTAATGGCGCGCTGAAAACCCTGCGCGACAACGGCACGTACAACACAATTTATAAAAAATGGTTCGGCAGCGAGCCAAAATAATTCCGGCCTAAGCCGATTTTTCCAGCAGGGAGCTTAGTCTCCCTGCTTTTTACATTTCCATTGCAACAGATTTTGGAGTTACACCATGGAGTTTGACTGGAGCGTCATTTGGCCAGCCCTGCCGATTTTGATCGAAGGCGCCAAAATGACCCTGATAATTTCCGTACTCGGCTTAATTGGCGGGTTAATCATTGGTTTAGTCGCCGGTTTCGCGCGCGCGTACGGCGGATGGATCGCCAATAATATCGCGCTGGTGTTTATCGAGCTGATCCGCGGTACACCAATCGTGGTGCAGGTGATGTTTATTTACTTCGCCTTACCGATGGCCTTCCCGGACCTGCGTATCGATCCGTTTACCGCCGCCGTGGTCACCATCATGATTAACTCCGGTGCCTATATCGCGGAAATCACGCGTGGTGCCGTGCTGTCGATCAACAAAGGCTTCCGTGAAGCAGGCCTGGCGCTGGGTCTTTCCCGCCGTGAAACCTTACGTTACGTCATCATGCCGTTGGCACTGCGTCGTATGCTGCCGCCGCTCGGTAACCAGTGGATCGTGAGTATCAAAGATACCTCGCTGTTTATCGTGATCGGCGTGGCGGAACTGACCCGTCAGGGCCAGGAAATTATCGCCGGAAACTTCCGCGCGCTGGAGATCTGGAGTGCCGTTGCGATTATCTATTTGGTTATTACGTTGGTGTTGAGCTTTGTACTGCGCCGTATTGAGAAGAAGGTGAAAATCCTGTGATTGAATTTAAAAACGTCTCTAAAAACTTCGGCCAGACCAAAGTCCTGCATGACATCAACCTGAAGATCAATCAGGGCGAAGTGGTGGTGATTATCGGGCCATCTGGCTCAGGTAAATCGACCCTGCTGCGCTGCATCAACAAGCTGGAAGAGATCACTACCGGTGACCTGATCGTTGATGGCATGAAAGTTAACGATCCTAAAGTCGATGAGCGTCTGATTCGTCAGGAAGCGGGCATGGTATTCCAGCAGTTCCATCTGTTCCCGCAGATGAGTGCGCTGGATAACGTGGCTTTCGGCCCGATTTGCGTGCGCGGTGCGAAGAAGGACGACGCACAGAAACTGGCACATGAACTGTTGGGTAAAGTCGGCCTCGCCGAGCGTGCGCACCACTTCCCTGCCGAACTGTCCGGTGGTCAGCAGCAGCGTGTTGCCATTGCTCGTGCGCTGGCGGTGAAACCGAAGATGATGCTGTTTGATGAGCCAACCTCTGCACTCGATCCAGAACTGCGCCATGAAGTGCTCAAGGTGATGCAGGATCTGGCCGAAGAAGGCATGACGATGGTCATCGTAACGCACGAAGTGGGCTTTGCTCAGAAAGTGGCTTCGCGCCTGATCTTCATTGATAAAGGCACCATCGCGGAAGATGGCAACCCGGATGAGTTGATCACCAACCCACCGAGCGATCGTCTGCGCGAGTTCCTGCAGCACGTGTCATAAATGACGAGGCGGCTGTAAAGCCGCCTCTTCTTCCGTAAAGAAATTTCCTTTCAGAATCTTCACCTTCCATCACTGACTATACTTTTTTTCTTGTGCCGTTGTGCGTTGCTCAAGGAGAAGGTCATGTCGTTTGCCCGCCCATCATGGTGCCCTACCATATGGATGCTGATCTGTCTGTTCCTCGTTCCCACCGCAAACGCGGTCAATCTACCGCAGGCCGCCGTCGCCGCTCAGCAAACGTCAACGCCCGCTGCCAGCACTACCGCTGCAGGTGAGCCGACGCTGGAAGATAAAAAAGCCGCTTATGCCGCGCTGGCCAATATTCTGGAAAATAACGACTCGCGTCAGGAACTGATCGATCAGTTGCGTCAGGCCGCCACCAGCAAAGCCAGTAATGAACAGCCGGTATTGGCTCCACCGCAGGCCGATCAGGAAGATCCCACGGTACTGGAGAGCGTCACCAACGTTACACGCGAATATGGAGGCGCCGTTGCCTCGCAGTTTGTCCGTTTGCACGACAACATCGTTAACGCACCGCACAAATCCTTTAATCAGCAAACCTTCTTCAATGCACTGAAGTATTTCGCCGGGCTCGCCGCTACCGTTTTTGCTTTCTACTGGTTCACGCGGCTGATGATGTATCCCGTGTGGCAGCGCATGGGCCGCTGGGGGCGCAATCATAATCTGGATCGCACCAAGTGGCTGCATCTGCCTGCCACCATTATCGTCGCCTTTCTTCTCGACTTAGTGCTTCTGGCGCTGACGCTGTTTGTTGGTCAGATCATCAGTGACAACTACCACAACAACAATCGCACCATTGCCTATCAGCAGGGGCTATTCCTCAATGCCTTCGCGTTGATTGAGTTTTTCAAAGCGGTGTTGCGATTGATATTCTGCCCACGCTTCCCCACCCTGCGCTTCTTTCATCTTTCCGATGTGCGTGCCGCTTACTGGAACACACGTCTTAGCTGGCTCAGCGGCATCATCGGTTATGGTTTGCTCGTGGTGGTGCCGATTGTCGGCAATCAGGTGAATATGCAAATCGCTGCGTTGGTGAATGTGTTGATCATGTGCATCATGACTGGCTGGGCGCTGTGGCTGATTTTCCGCAACCGACGCAATATCCACGACGAGTTATCGCGTTTGGCCGATCGCAGTATGAGCTTCTTTGCCTTGTTTATCCGCGCCTTCGGTATGGTGTGGCATTGGCTGGCGAGTGCCTACTTTATTGCGCTGTTCCTGTTCTCGATCTTCAATCCGGGTGACAGTCTGAAGTTTATGATGTCGGCCACGGTGCGCAGCATGGCGATTATTGTTATCGCCGCGCTGATTTCCGGCATGCTAACGCGCTGGATTGGCAAAACGCTGACGCTGTCGCCGGATCTGCGTCGTAACTATCCGGAACTGCAAAAACGCGTCAATGACTGGGTGAAAGCACTGCTAAAACTGGCGCGTGTGATCACCGTGTTCGCCACGCTATTGCTGCTGCTCAATGCCTGGAATCTGTTTGATCTCTGGCACTGGCTCACGCTGGGAGCCGGGCAGAAAATGGTGGATGTGCTGATTCGTATCGTGATGATTTTGCTGCTCTCCGCCATCGGCTGGACGCTGCTGGCCAGCCTGATCGAAAGCCGTCTGGCTTCGGATTCACACGGAAGGCCGATGCCCAGCGCACGTACGCGCACCTTACTGACGCTATTCCGTAATGCGCTGGCGGTGGTGATCAGCACCATCACCATTATGATTCTGCTGTCAGAAGTGGGTGTTAACATCGCGCCGCTGTTGGCGGGTGCCGGGGCGCTGGGTCTGGCGGTGTCGTTCGGTTCGCAAACGCTGGTGAAGGATATTATTACCGGTATCTTTATTCAGTTTGAGAACGGTATGAATACCGGCGATCTGGTGACAATTGGCCCGATCACCGGCACGGTGGAGCGCATGTCAATTCGCTCCGTCGGCGTGCGTCAGGATACCGGCGCATATCACATCATTCCGTGGTCTTCGATTACCACTTTCGCCAACTTTGTGCGCGGTATTGGCTCGTTTGTCGCCAACTATGATGTAGACCGCAGTGAAGACACCGAGCGTGTGAATGCGACCTTGCAGGCAGCGGTGAAGGAGTTGCTGGAGAATCCGGATATTCGCGGCATGGTGATTGGCGAACCGAGTTTTTCCGGACTGGTGGGCCTGACCAACCAGTCCTTTACCGTGCGCGTGTCGTTTACCACCCAACCGCTGAAGCAGTGGACAGTGCGCTTTGCGCTGGATGACAAGGTGAAGAAGCATTTTGATGCCGCAGGGATTAAAGCGCCGCATCAGACGGTGGAAGTGATGCAGACAGGCAACGATGTGGGGTCCGCGGCCACGCTGGCAGCGCTGCTGCCGCCCAATCCATCATAAAAACTCGTTGGTTGAAACCTTAGGACACCGGATTAAACGCTTACATTCGCGGGCTAAGACTCGCCCCTGCATCCGAACACATGCAGGCTGCAACCTTTAACCGTCAGTCTCAACGCAAGAACTCAAGTGGGATATTTCCAGTGCTCGCCTCAATGTTCAACCGATGTGGACTACGGTCTTGAGTCCGTACGATTCAGCACAAATATTTAAATGAGCGATCCCGAGTTCGCACCCACTAACGACACAATGTGGAATGTGGCCTCAGGATTCGCTGGTTCAGCGCGCGAAGCGTTTAGTGCGCGCGGCTGGCGGCAGGAATGTCCAGCCGATAAAGCGGCTCTGTTTCTGCCCCTGTGCCATCTCGATGATGCGCACTTCCTCAACCTCGAGATCGCGCAACTGATCGCGCAACGCAGGCAGGTTCTCCTTGCGCGAAACCAGTGAGGTAAACCAGACAATACGATCGGCATAGGCCACGCTTTCATCGATCATCTTACCCACGAACTGACGCTCGCCGCCCTCGCACCACAGTTCCTTGTGTTGACCGCCAAAGTTGAGCGGTGCATTTCTACCTAAGCCCAGATTGCGTGTTTTACGCTGACCGACCATCGCTGCTTCCTGCGCCGAACCATGGAATGGCGGATTGCAGAGCACGGCATGATAGCGTTCATTTTTGTGCACCACACCGGCGAAAATGGCGGACTCGTCTTTCTGACGACGCAGACGCACGCCGCGCTGCAAGCCGGGATTGCTCGCGACAATCTGGTTTGCCGCCGTGATGGCTTCCGCCGTAATATCGGTGCCGGTAAAGCGCCAGCCGTACTCCGCATGCCCGATCAATGGATAAATGAGGTTGGCCCCGCAACCGATATCCATCACATCGACATCGCGTGGCACTTTGCCGCCGTTGTCACTGGCCAGCAAATCAGCCAGCGCATGCACATAGTCAGCACGGCCCGGTACGGGTGGCGTCAGGTAGCCTTCCGGTAGCTGCCAGTTCAGGTTATAAAACAGCTTAATCAGCGCCTGATTGAGCAGCATTACCGCTTCAGGATCGGCAAAATCCACCGACAACTCGCCGTAGCCATTTGGACGGACTTTCACCGCCAGCGGCGGATGAGCCGCGGTCAGAGCAGCAAAATCATAACGGCCCTGATGGCGATTACGGGGATGGAATGGCGAGGTGGCGGTTGGCTTGTTCATAGATTCTCCGGATAATAGCGCGGGCGTAAGATACGCTGGATGGCGGCATCGCACAATCCGCTTACACGATTATCTGTATTGCATTTAAACCTGATATCCCAAAATTGAGTCCAAAATAATTCGTGCTGCAGCAAGCTGCCGTTATGGTCATCCGCTAGCATTTCCTGATGATAGCGACAGGAATGCCATAACAGCGTTGCGGTGCGAAGTTTAACAGACGAGCCAGGAGCGCTAATGCGACAACGTTATACTTATCAGCCAAGGAGCGGGCATGGTTTGCCACACGATCCGCTGAACGCCATTGTTGGTCCTCGCCCGATTGGCTGGGTGAGTTCGCTGAGCGCCAGTGGCCAGCGCAACCTGGCCCCGTACAGTTTCTTTAACTGCTTTAACTATCATCCGCCGATCATTGGTTTTGCCAGTAGCGGCTGGAAAGACAGTGTGCGCAATATCAGTGAAAGCAAAGAATTCGTCTGGAATCTGGCCACGCGCCCGCTTGCCGAAGCGATGAATGAAAGCTCTGCGTCAGTACCGCCTGAACAAGATGAGTTCGCGCTGGCGGGATTGACGCCGATTGCCGCCTCGCACGTGAACGTCAGTATGGTGGCAGAGAGCCCGGTGAACTTTGAGTGCCGTCTGACGCAGCTGATTCGCCTGCAGGATGTGCAAGGCACTGAACTGGAGAGTTGGCTGGTGTTGGGTGAAGTGGTGGCAATTCATATTGATGAGACGCTGCTGGAAGATGGCATTTACCAGACCGCTAAGGCACAACCTATTCTGCGAGCCGGCGGCCCATCGGCGTATTACGGCATCAGTGAGGATTTGCGGTTTGATTTGGTGCGCCCGGATGCGCGCCGCGGTTAAATTGTGTGGGTTGGCGGTTGCGGTTGGACTGCGGGTTTGAATGCAGTTTGAATGCAGTTTGAATGCAGTTTGAAACACGAGTTTGGATTGCTGACTGAAATACGGGTTGGCTTAAAACCGAGTTAACGCTGGCTGGGGGCGCAGGGGGGCTGGCGTCCTCGCGCCGCTGACGCGGTTCCCTCACTTCGTTCGTCTGCCTCACGGAACGGCGGGGATGGCACATCCCTGTGCCGCCCCGCCTTCCGCCCGCGTCCTGCGGGCTATCCTGGCAGACTCACTCTGCTCGGCGCTGCGGATTGCCCGCCCCCCTGCGCCCCCAGCCTGCTCATAAACTTTCGTGCATGTTATCAAAAACAGCACAAGTGTTAGTGGCCGTAGCACCTCTGATGCTGCAAGGGCTATCCGCAGCGCTGAGGCTTTTACGTTGGGCCAGGAGATCCACGCAGGGATGCGTGGATCAGTTCGGGGCCGACCAGGGATGGTCGATCCCCGAACGTTCCGTCGGCACGACGTGGAAGCCGAGGGCACCGCGCCAGCGGCGCGAGGACTGCCCGGCAGCAGCAGAGGTGCTACGGCCCGCACCCACACGCATTCAGCAGTTAAGCAGTTAAGCAGTTCAGCAGTTCAGCAGTTCAGCAGTTCAGCATCGCTTAAGAGCACTCAGCAAACACCGTTCTTCATCACCTCAACTGCCCGGGCAATTTCCGGTGCCAGCCAGCGATCTTCCTGCCAGTTCGCCACCTCTGCCCGCAAACGGCGCAACGCCTGTTTCGTCCCTTCCGCCAACTCCGCCTCGCCATGGAAATCCAGCGCCTGCGCCGCCAGCAGATATTCAATCGCCAGAATCTGCCACACATTCCCCACCAGCTTCAGCAGTTTCAACGCAGCCCCAGTACCCAAGCTAAGATGATCCTCCTGCAAACCCGAGGTCACGTAATTATCCAGCACCGCCGGTTGTGCCAACTGACGGTTCTCCGCACACAACGACGCCGCCACGTACTGCGCAATCATCATGCCGGAATTCACGCCCGGCTGCGCCACCAGGAACGCCGGTAAACCGCTGACCAGTGGATTCACTAAACGATCCAGACGTCGCTCCGCAATGCTGCCAACCTCCGCCATGGCAATGGCCAGTAAATCGGCCGCCATCGCCACCGATTCACCGTGCGGATTGGCCTGCGACACCACACGCCAGTTATCCACGGTGCCGAGTACCAACGGATTATCGGTACAGGCATTCAACTCGGTATTCACCTGTCGCGCGGCGTGATCAAACTGATCGCGGCTGGCACCGTGTACCTGTGGCATCGAACGCAAACTCAGTGCATCCTGGGTGCGCACACCTACGCTTTTTGCCAGCAGTGGGCTGTCGCTCAGCAACTGACGCAAACGCAGGCCACTCACTTGCATGCCAGGACTGGCTTTCAGCGCAATCACTTCGGCATCAAACGCCACTAACTGCCCGCGCAGCGCCTCAAAGCTCATTGCGCCGGTCACGTCGGCCCAATCCAGCAAGCGCATCGCATCATCCAGCGCCAGACAAGACAACCCGGTCATACACGGCGTGCCGTTCACCAGGCTCAAGCCCTCTTTCGCGCCAGGTCGATAAGGCGTTAATCCAGCCTGCGCCAGCGCTTGCTCTGCAGACACGATCTGTTGCTGATACTCAACATCGCCCACGCCAATTAGCGCGAGTCCGATATGCGCCATATGGCTGAGATAGCCCACTGAACCTTGCGACGGCACCTGCGGCGTAATCTGATGATTCAGCAGCGCCAGCAAATGCTGCACCAGTGCCACGGAGACGCCCGATTTGCCATGGCTATAGTTCGCAATCGCCGCACACAGAATGGCACGCACCTGTTCACGCGCCAGTAATGGGCCCACGCCACAAGCGTGACTCAATAGCGTATTACGTGACAACTGGCTCAGCTGCACTTCCGGCAAAGTGATATTGCACAGCGCCCCCAGCCCGGTATTGATGCCATAAGCGATATGCCCGCTGGCCACAATCTGCTCGACGATCTCACGCCCCTGAGCAATACGCTGCCAGGCGCTGGCGCTTAACGTCAGTTCGGCATTGTGCCGTGCCACCTGCACCACATCCTGCCAGGAAAGCGTTTCATCGCCCCACACTAATGTCATGCTGGTTGCTCCGTGTGATGGCTCTGATGGCTGGAGATAAACTGCTTAAAGCGCTGCGAGCCTTGTGCGCCAAACATCTCTTCCGGCGTCCCCTGACAATCAATGGTCCCCTGATGCATAAACACCACCCGGTTGGAAACGTTACGCGCAAAGCCCATTTCGTGCGTCACCACCAACATGGTGCGCCCCTCTTCCGCCAGGCTGCGCATTACTTTCAATACTTCGCCCACCAGCTCGGGATCAAGTGCTGAGGTTGGCTCATCAAACAGCATCACTTCCGGGTCCATCGCCAGCGCGCGGGCAATCGCCACACGCTGCTGCTGGCCGCCGGAAAGCTGTGCCGGATAAAAATCTTTGCGATTCAACAGGCCAACGCGATCCAGCAACTGCTCCGCCTGGGCAATGCAGCTTTTCTTATCGCGCTTCAGAACATAGTGCGGCCCTTCAATCACGTTTTGCAGCACCGTCATATGCGACCACAGGTTAAAACTCTGGAACACCATGCCCAGACGCGAACGCAGGCGCTCAATCTGTTTGGGATTGGCCGCCAGCTGATGACCACGCGCATGGCGCTTCATCTCAATGGTTTCACCACCGACGCTCACCACGCCAGCATCTGGCGTTTCCAGCAGGTTGATACAGCGCAATAAGGTACTTTTACCCGAGCCGCTGGCGCCGAGAATTGAGATAACATCGCCTTGATGCGCCTGCAGCGAAATGCCTTTCAGTACTTCCATTGCGCCAAAGGATTTATGGATATCGGTGGCGCTTAAGGTTACGGGGGATGTGGATTGCATATCACTCTCCGGCAAGCGGTTTAACGGCGGGTAACGGCTTTTTTTCAACGCGATGCACCGGGGTTAAACGGCGTTCTAACAACGCGTAAAGCTGGACGATAATAAAGTTGAGGATCAGATAAATGGCGGCGGCGCAGATAAACACTTCCATGGTGCGATAGGTACGCTGAATGATCTGCTGCGCCACACCAGTGACATCCCACACAGTAACCAGACTGGCCAGCGCCGTGGACTTCACCAGCAGGATCGCTTCGGTGGAATACGCGGGCAATGCATAACGCAGCATGATGGGCGCGATGATGCGACGCAGCAGCAGCCAGCGCGACATGCCGCAGGCCAACCCGGCTTCGACCTGTCCGGGTGGCACCGCCAGTAAGGCACCACGCAGGATTTCAGCGGTATAAGCCGCGGTGCACAGCGACAATGCCAATACCGCGCAGGTAAAGGGCTCGCGCAGGAACGGCCAGACAAAACTATGGCGGATCACGCCAAACTGCCCCAATCCGTAATAGATCAGGAACAGCTGGATCAGCAGCGGTGAGCCGCGAAACACCAGAATGTAGCCGCGCGCAAAGCCGCTCAGCACCCGCCAGCGGCTCATGCGCAGTGACAGAATGCCGATAGCGAAAATGCCACCGCAGAGAAAGGCACTGATAAACAGGCCGAGCGTCACCGGCAGCGCGGCGCTCAGCTTGAGAAAGGTATCGGTCAGAAAGGCGAAGTCAATCATACTGCTGCTCCTTAATGCTGTGCCGCAGTGCGACTTTGCCACGCGCGTCCAAGGCGAGACTCTGCCCGGCGGAACGCATGATTAGACAGCAGCGTCAGCACCAGATAGCAGCCACCGCCAATCAGATAGAAAGTGAAGTAATCGCGCGTGGATCCCGCCGCCACCTGGCTGGCACGCATCAGCTCGACGATGCCGGTCACCGACACCAGCGCCGAATCTTTCAGGCTCATCTGCCAGACATTTGACATGCCTGGCAGCGCATAGCGCACAATCTGCGGCAGCAAAATGCGCTGGGCAATACGCCAGCGCGGCATGCCGATCGCGACTGCCGCTTCCACTTCACCTTTGGCCAGCGCCAGACGCGCCGCACGATACACCTCACCTTGATAGGATCCAGAGATGAGCCCGATTGCCAGTGCACCAATCAGGAACGGCGGCGCTTCGATAAAACCATCCGCGCCAAACATCTGTCCCACCAGGGTAATCAGGCCCGATCCGCCAAAATAGAACAGGTAGATCACCAGCAGTTCCGGGATGCCGCGAAACACCGTGGAATAGGCTTCACCCAACCAGCGAACCCAGCGCTGCGGCGACAGTTTCGCTGCCGCCACGCCGGAACCGACCACCGCGCCAATCATCAACGCCGCCAGCGACAGCAGCAGCGTGGTGAAGGCAGCCCCCAAAATCAGGCGGCCCCAGCCATCAGCACCAAAACTCAGCAGGCTCATCATCTTTCACCTCACTTACGGGGTTACGTCAGTTTTAAACCACTTCTCACTCAGCTTTTTCACGGTGCCATCGGCCAGTGCGCCTTTAATGGCCTCGTCGAGTTTGGCTTTCAGATCGTTGTCAGCCATGCGCACGCCCATCGCCTCGCCCTCACCCCAAATCGGGCCACCCAACTGCGGGCCACTGAAGGTCAGGTTGCTGTTCTCTTTGCGCGCCAGCATCGATTGCGCAAAGGTCACATCGTCGAATACCGCATCAATACGCCCCGCCTGAAGATCGAGAATCGCATCTGCTGAGGAAGTGTATTCGCGCACGTCGGCGACATCTTTGAAGTACTTATCAATAAAGGGCGTGTAAACCGTGCCGGACGCGATACCAATGGTTTTGCCTTTTAACGCCGCTTTCAGTGGTGCAATCGCGGTGTTGATCTCTTTCTCATCGTCATGCAGCTTGATGATGTTGTGATCGGCCGGCATCAGCGGGCTGTCTTTGGTGGTGATAAAGGTGGCGGGAGTCGACGCGTAAGGCACGGTGAAATTGACCACTTTTTTGCGGTCCGGCGTGATGACGATCGCATCCATGATCACGTCATATTTGCCAGCATTCAGTCCGGCGATCATGCCGTCCCAGTTTTGCACCACCAGCTTGCACTGGATGCCCATGCGCTTACACAAGTCTTCCATCAGTTCAGGTTCAAAGCCGCCTAACTTGCCGCCCGGCAGCGTCAGGTTCCAGGGTTCATAGCTGCCTTCGGTAGCGATGGTGATCGATTTCCACTCTTTGGCCTGAACAGCAACACCGCTAATCATCAGGCTGGCAAACAGGGTCGTGAGGCAAAAACGGCGAATCGGGGCACGGTGCGTCATGCGGCTTCTCCTGGTCATTAATCGAATTGGCTGTCTCTGTTGGCTGATACAGCGCAGATGACATTTCATGTATATACAAGTTAGCTTGCGGCAGATCATTGTCGGCATAAGCTTTTTGTGAGCCAGCCAGAATAAAAAGTGATAATTACCACGTGGTCTTTACTTGTACATACAACCTAGCAAGCGGTGTGCCAGATCGGCAGAGGCGGCGGAATCAGGGAATGGTCACGGCACGGACGTATGGATGCACATTTTTGGGGCGCAATTGCACTGTTATAGGGATGTCAGGGTTTAAGATGGAAGCGAGATGGGGATGGCGCGTGGCATGAGTTTGCACTTCAACACCCATAAAAAACTGCCACTTTTGAAGGTGGCAGTCTGATGCAAATCAGCCCTGGCAAGCACGACGTCTTCCCATACGACTCAGGCAATTAACGCGGCTTTCCGGCCTGTAAAAATGCCTGCATCATCGGTTTCAACACTTTCTGCAGCTGCGCGGCGCGATCCTGCTGCCAGGCAAACGGCGGGGTTTCATCCATATAATTCAGCTGCGCCAGTTCGAGCTGTACGGCCTGTACGCCCTGCTGCGGCTGACCGTAGGCACGCGTAATATAGCCGCCTTTGAAACGACCATTAACCACCCAGCTGTAATCGCTTTGCGCGACACAAACCTCTTTAATCGCTTCGATCACCGCTGTCGAGCAACTCTCACCACTGTTAGTGCCAATGTTGATATCCGGCAACTGACCATCAAACAAGCGCGGAATCACCGAAGCAATAGAGTGGGCGTCAAACAGCAGTGCATAACCGTGTTCAGCTTTCATTCGCGCCAGCTCTTGCTGGATCTGCTGGTGATACGGCTGCCAGATATTATCGAGATAACCCTGACGCGCGGCGGCGCTGGGGGTTTTCCCCTCGGCGAAGGTCGGCGTGCCGTCAAACAGCGTCTCAGGATAGAGGCCGGTGGTGGCGGTGGTGTACAGCGGCTGGTTATCCGGCGGACGATTCAGGTCGATGACAAAACGTGAGTAGTGGCCAACCAGCACGCTGGCCCCTAAATCACGCACAAAATCGTAAAGCAGCGGAATGTGCCAGTCGGTATCTGGCAAACCGCGTGCCGCGTCGCTTAATCCGGCATCCACTTCAGGCGTTAACTGGGTGCCCGCATGCGGGATGCTGACCAGCAGCGGCAGCTTACCGGCGGTGAAATGAAAAGGTGTCATTGCGCTTCTCCACGATAGATAACCTGGCACGGCAATTCGCCGCCCAACCAGTAAACCAGTTCTGCCGGACGCGCCAGCGGCCAGTGCACAAAGTTTGCCACCTTGCCGGCCTCAAGCGAACCGTGCGAATGCTGTAATCCCAGCGCTTTCGCCCCCCACAGGGTCACACCCGCCAGCGCTTCTTCCGGGGTCATGCCAAATAGCGTGCAGCCCATATTGAGCATCAGACGCAGCGACAGCGCCGGAGAAGTACCGGGATTGGCATCGCTGGCCAGCGCCATTGGCACGCCGTGTTTGCGGAACAGATCCACTGGTGGGCGTTGGGTCTCGCGCAGTAGATAGAACGCGCCCGGCAGCAACACCGCAACGGTGCCGTGTTGCGCCATCGCTTGCGCATCGGCTTCGGTGGCGTATTCAAGATGATCGGCTGACAAGGCGCCGTATTCAGCCGCCAGCGTGGCGCCGCCGAGCGCGGACAACTGCTCAGCGTGCAGTTTAACCGGCATCCCCAGCGCTTTGGCTTGATCAAACACCGCGCTAACCTGCTCAGGGGAAAAGGCGAGATGTTCGCAGAAGGCATCGACGGCATCCGCCAGCCCTTCCGCTTTCACCTGCGGTAACAGGCGATTGCAGATGATATCGATCCAGCCTTGTGGGTTTTCTTTAAACTCGGGCGGGAAGCCGTGCGCGGCAAGGCAGGTGGAGAGCACATCGGCGGGCACCGTTTCCGCCAATTCGCGGATGGCGCGCAGCATGGTCAGCTCGCTGGTTTCATCGAGGCCATAACCCGATTTAATCTCCACTGTAGTGACGCCTTCTGCCAGCAATCGATCCAGACGCCAGCGCGCGCTTGCCACCAACTCCTGCTGTGATGCCGCGCGGGTAGCACGCACCGTGGAGAGAATACCGCCGCCCTGCGCTGCGATCTCGGCATAGCTGACGCCGTTCAGACGCTGTTCGAACTCCTGGCTGCGATCGCCGCCAAACACCAGATGCGTATGGCAATCGACCAGACCCGGCGTGATGATGCCACCGTCAAATTGCTGCTGCGTACGCGGGGCAAAATCCGGCAGTTCATTGCGCGGTCCTACCCAAATCAGCTCGCCGTTATCCACCGCCAGCGCACCGTCGGCAATCAGGTTATAGTGCCCGTCTCGCATGGTGACGATATCGGCCCCCAGCCACAGGCTGTCGATCTGCTTCGCTTCTGCCATCCCACTCCCCTTCACGTCTGACGATTTACAGTGCGTCTTAAAGTATGTATATGTATATACAACTTTCCGCCCTAAAGGATCAACCATGGCCGTTTTTTTTGCCCCACGCGCGCTGCTGGCCGACGGCTGGCATGAAGACGTATTGATTACCACTGACGCATCCGGACAGATTGCTGAACTTACCCCTGACAGCACGCCAGGCAGCGCCACTCGCCTTGCTGGCACGGTGCTCCCTGCTATCGCTAACCTGCATTCGCACGCCTTCCAGCGCGCCATGGCCGGGCTGGCTGAAGTGGCGGGCGATCCGCAGGACAGCTTCTGGACCTGGCGCGATCTGATGTACCGCATGGTGCAGCGCCTGTCGCCTGAGCAGGTCGGCGATATCGCCACCCATCTCTACATCGATATGCTGAAAGGCGGCTATAGCCAGGTGGCGGAATTCCACTACTTGCATCACGATGCGCAGGGCAAACCCTATGCCGATGACGCGATGCTGCTCAACCTGATTGCCGCCGCCGAGACGGCCGGGATCGGTCAGACGTTGCTGCCGGTGCTTTACAGCTTCAGCGGATTTGGATCGCAACCCGCCAGCGATGGCCAGCGCCGTTTCATCCAGCAGACCGATGCTTATCTGCAACAACAGCAACGCGCAGCGCAATGGAGCGCCAATAAACCGCTGCTTAATCATGGCATCTGTTTCCACTCGCTGCGCGCGGTGAATGAAACCCAGATGCGTGAAGTGCTGGCCGCCAGCGCTGCTGATGTGCCGGTGCATATTCATGTGGCGGAGCAGGAAAAAGAGGTGAATGACAGTCTGGCGTGGAGCGGTGAACGTCCGGTGGACTGGCTCTACAATCGCTTCGAGGTAGATCAGCGCTGGTGCCTGATTCATGCCACCCATCTGGACGACAGCGAAATCCAACGCATGGCGGCCAGCGGTGCGATTGCCGGACTCTGTCCGACCACCGAAGCCAATCTTGGCGACGGCATCTTCCCGGCGGTGGAATACATTGCCCAGGGTGGACGCTGGGGCATTGGCTCGGACAGCCATGTATCGCTCAGCGCGCAGGAAGAGCTGCGCTGGCTGGAGTACGGTCAGCGCCTGCGCGATCGTCGTCGCAACCGAATCACCCTGCCCCATCAGCCTTCTGTGGGCGATCTGCTGTGGCAGCAGGCGGCACAAGGCGGTGCGCAGGCGTGCGCCATCAACACCGGTGAACTGGCGGTGGGCAAACGCGCCGACTGGCTGGTGCTGGAAAACGATGCCTTCCTGGGCAGCGTGAGTTCAGCATCACTTCTTAACCGCTGGCTGTTTGGCGGTAGCCAGAGCCAGATCCGCGATGTGTTTGTTGCCGGTAATCAGGTGATCAGCGAGGGCCATCATCCCGCTGAAGAAGCCGCAGCCGCGCGCTTCGCCCAGGCCATGAGTGCACTGCAATGAGAACGTATTTCGACTACAGCCAGCTGCCCGTGAGCCGCTGGCGCAACGGCGGCGGCGAAACGCGTGAAATCGTCAGCTTTCCGCCAGGTGAGGCAGAGTTTGGCTGGCGCGCCAGTATTGCCACCATCGATGCTGACGGACCTTTCTCGCCGTTCCCCGGTATCGATCGTGTGATCACGCTGCTGAATGGCGATAGCGTGGTGCTGCGCAGCGAGAACGTCGAACACGCGTTGTTGCCGCGTCAGCCGTGGGCATTTCCCGGGGAATGGTCGATTGAGGCACAGATCAGCGGCAGCTGTCAGGATTTCAATATCATGACGCGCCGCGACAGCTGGCAGGCGCAGGTGGAGGTTGTGCAACACGCCGCTACCAGCCAACACGGTGTCGCGTGGGTATTATCCGGCGAATGGCAGAGTACGGACGGCAAACGCATCACGGGTAATCAGGGAATGTGGTGGCTGGATGAAGAGACGCAGCTGGCACCGCGAACCTCGGATGCCAGCCTGCTGTTTGTGGTGCTTAGCCGTGTCCTCTGAAACGCCCCAGTAACTTATAGCGCGAGCCTGGATAGAGCAGGCGCGCGTAAGTCACAATCTTGTTGTCGCTCCAGGTCTGACGACGAATCAACAAGCAGGGTTCGTGCTCATCCAGCGCCAGATGTTTACGCTGGCGCAAATCGGGCAGGACCGCTTCCACAATATGCTCACCGGCGGTCAACGGCGCCACACGCATCAAATAGGTGTAGGGCGTCAGTTGATGATAATCCTGACTGAGGTAATCCGGCGCCACCAGCGGGTTGACCAGACGATCTTCCAGTTGCACCGGCATATCGTTTTCGTAGTGCACAATCAACGAATGATACAGCGTCTGCCCGGTGGATAAGCCCAACACAGCGGCCTGCTCCGGATCGGCCTTCATCTGCCCAATCGACAAAATTTTGCAGCTATGGCGATGACCACGCTGGGCAATTTCATCGGCGATGTTATGCACTTCCAGCATCGCGGTGTAACCCTTCATCTCCGCGACAAAGGTGCCCACACCCTGCATACGCACCAGGAACCCTTCACTGGTGAGTTCACGCAGTGCGCGGTTAATGGTCATGCGGCTCACGCCCAGCTCGTTAACCAGCTCACTTTCGGACGGTACGCGCTGATTCGCTTTCCAGTGACCTTCACGGATCTGGCTGACGATCGCCTGTTTCACGCGCTGATAAATCGGTGCTGGCTCATCGCCCATCGCTGCGGCCAGCTGCGCTATTGCCGTTTGCTCCGCCATATCCTGTTCCTTTTCCGAATAATGCCCAAAGTTTACTGTCTCAGCACGTAAATGTATATACATCCAATTGTGCAGACAGCCCGTTAACAGTGCAGCGTTCTCCCTGTTTCGGTGCAATGCGGCTGCGGCTGGATGACACATCCCGCATTGCGGCGCATTTCACAGAATCCAATCAATCTGGCACAGCCCTTGCTACTTGTATAGACAAGATTAGACACTTATGCTTCACTCAGCTCATTCAATGGTGCTACCCCATGCCACATCGCAAACTCAGGGCTTGCAGGTAGTACCCGATCACTTGTATAGACAGGAGTAGACTATGTCAGGTTCGGTTCAGGAAATTCGCCTCGTTCCCGGTGAAGTGGACCTCGCGACCTTGCGGGCGATTTATCAAAGCAAGGTGACGCTCACGTTAGCGGATGACGCTCGTGCGGCCATCGATCGCGCGAATGAAACCGTCGATGCCATCGTGGCATCAGGCAAAGTGGTGTACGGCATCAATACCGGCTTCGGCAAACTGGCTCAGACACAGATTCCTGCTGAGCGTCTGGCAGAGTTGCAGCGCAATCTGGTGCTGTCGCACAGCGTGGGTTTGGGCAACTTACTGCCCGATAACGTCACGCGCTTAGTGGTCGCCACCAAAATCATCAGCCTGGCACGCGGTCACTCCGGCGTACGTATCCAGTTAATCGAAGCCCTGCTGGCGCTGTTTAATGCCGGTGTGATGCCGTGTATCCCGGAAAAAGGTTCGGTTGGCGCATCCGGCGATTTAGCACCGCTGGCCCATCTGTCACTGATGTTGCTGGGCGAGGGCCAGGTAAGCGTTGACGGAGGACTGATTCCTGCCACCGAAGGGCTGGCACGCGTCGGCCTGCAGCCGATTGTGCTGGGACCGAAGGAGGGTCTGGCACTGCTGAATGGCACCCAGGTTTCCAACGCCCTGGCACTGCGTGGCCTGTTTGAAGCTGAGAACCTGTTCGCCGCAGGTCTGATGGCCGGCGCGCTGTCACTGGAAGCGATCAAAGGCTCGGTAAAACCTTTCGATGCACGTATTCATCAGGCGCGCGGTCAGCACGGGCAAATCGCGGTGGCCGCTGCCGTTTCTTCCTTACTGGAAGGCAGTGAAATCCTCAGCTCACATACCAATTGTGGTCGCGTGCAGGATCCCTACTCGATTCGCTGCGTTCCGCAGGTGATGGGCGCGTGTTTAGACAACCTCAGCCATGCGGCGCGTGTATTGCAAATCGAAGCCAACGCGGCCTCTGATAACCCGCTGGTGTTCAGTGAAAGCGGTGATGTGATTTCGGGCGGTAACTTCCACGCCGAACCTGTGGCATTTGCCGCCGATATCATCGCATTGGCGATTGCCGAAATCGGCGCCATTTCCGAGCGCCGTATGGCGCTGCTGCTGGATACTGGTCTCTCTGGCTTGCCGCCATTCCTGGTGCGCGATGGCGGAGTCAACTCTGGCTTTATGATTGCCCAGGTCACCGCTGCCGCACTGGCTTCTGAAAACAAATCGCTGGCGCATCCGGGTAGCGTGGATAGCCTGCCGACCTCTGCGAACCAGGAAGATCACGTGTCGATGGCCACCTACGCCGCGCGTCGCCTCGGTGATATGTGCTTTAACACCGCTGCCGTGGTCGGCATTGAAGCCATGGCTGCGGCGCAAGGCATCGACTTCCATCGTCCACTGCAAAGCTCGACTGCGCTGGAACAAGAGATGAGTCGCATCCGCGAGAGCGTTGCCTTCCTTGATCAAGACCGTTTAATGGCGCCGGATATCGAATCCATGCGTCTGTGGGCCAGCAGTCACGCCTGGCCTGAATCTTTGACTGCGCTGCTGCCAAGCCAGCGTTCACCTTCCCTTTAAGGAATTGATGATGAGCGAAACTTTATCTCAGGCTGTTGCCCGTGAAATCCGTGCGCCGCGCGGTAACGAACTGCATTGTGCGAACTGGTTGATTGAAGCGGCTTACCGCATGATCCAGAACAACCTCGATCCTGATGTGGCCGAGCGCCCGGAAGATCTGGTGGTATACGGCGGTATCGGTAAAGCCGCGCGTAACTGGGAGTGCTTTGAGCAGATTCTGCGTTCACTGCGTGCGTTGCAGCCTGAAGAAACCCTGCTGATCCAGTCGGGTAAACCAGTGGGCGTGTTCCGTACTCATGCCGATGCACCTCGCGTGCTGCTGGCTAACTCTAACCTGGTGCCACACTGGGCTAACTGGGATCATTTCCACGAGCTGGATAAAGCCGGCCTGATGATGTACGGCCAGATGACCGCCGGTTCCTGGATCTACATCGGTGCACAGGGCATTGTGCAGGGCACCTTTGAGACCTTCGCCGAAGCCGGTCGCCAGCATTATGACAGCGATCTGAGCGGTCGCTGGATCCTGACAGCAGGCCTGGGCGGCATGGGCGGCGCACAACCGCTGGCGGGCGTACTGGCCGGTGCCAGCGTGCTGGCGATTGAATGCCAGGAATCCCGCATCGATTTCCGTCTGCGCACCCGTTACGTTGACCATAAAGCTTATACCTTAGACGAAGCGCTGGATCTGATTGAGAAAGCCACCAAAGCGAAGCAGGCAATTTCCGTTGGCCTGCTGGGCAACGCTGCGGAAATCGTGCCGGAGCTGGTGAAGCGCGCCGAAGCGGGTGGCATGAAGCCGGATATCGTCACCGATCAGACTTCTGCACACGATCCAATCAATGGCTATCTGCCAGTGGGTTGGGATCTGGATCGCTGGCAGGCCGAGCGCGTCAGCAATCCTAAAGCGGTCGAAAAAGCCGCTCGCGCGTCAATGGCGGTGCATGTGCAGGCCATGCTCGACTTCCATCATATGGGCGTGCCGACCGTGGATTACGGTAACAACATCCGTCAGGTAGCGTTGGATGAAGGGGTGAAAAACGCCTTTGATTTCCCGGGCTTCGTACCCGCCTATATTCGCCCGCTGTTCTGCGAAGGAAAAGGTCCGTTCCGCTGGGTGGCGCTGTCAGGCGATCCAGAGGATATCTACAAAACCGATGCCAAGCTGAAGGAGCTGTTCCCGGAGCACAAGAACCTGCACCGCTGGCTCGACATGGCGCAGGAACGTATTGCCTTCCAGGGACTGCCAGCGCGCATCTGCTGGCTGGGACTGGGCGAGCGCCATAAAGCCGCACTGGCATTCAACGAAATGGTGCGCAACGGTGAACTGAAAGCGCCTATCGTCATCGGCCGTGACCACCTGGACTGTGGTTCCGTCGCCTCACCAAACCGTGAAACTGAAGCGATGAAAGACGGTTCGGATGCTGTCTCCGACTGGCCGCTGCTGAATGCCCTGCTAAACACCGCAGGCGGCGCGACCTGGGTTAGCCTGCATCACGGCGGCGGCGTCGGCATGGGCTTCTCGCAGCATTCCGGCGTGGTGATTGTCTGCGACGGCACTGCCGAAGCCGACGCGCGCCTTGGCCGTGTGCTGTGGAATGACCCGGCAACCGGCGTGATGCGTCACGCGGATGCAGGCTATGAACTGGCGCAGAGCTGCGCGAAAGAACATGGCTTGAACCTGCCGATGCAGAAGTAAATTTCCCGGTGCGCATGACTGCGCACCTTTCTCCACATGTGTAAGGTCGGCATGCAGGTATGCCGACCGAGCGCCCCCGCTGCTATATTCCATTCCGCTATACCCTATAGCCAAATTATTCCTTTCCACGATAGACGCCGCCCTGCGCTTACCACTACAGTGGAGACATCACGTTACGTGTCAGAGAAATCGCAGCCATTGCTGCTGATGGAGAGCCTTACTTTATGAGCCTGCCTGCCGTCCTGCTGGAAAACGCCCTGAACTGGCGTCGTCAGTTACACCAACATCCTGAACTCGGTTATCAGGAGCAACAAACCAGTGAACTGGTTGCGAACGTGCTCGCTGAAGCAGGGTTACAGGTGTTCCGTGGCCTGGCAGGCACTGGCGTGATTGGCACACTGGAAAACGGCCCAGGCCCGGTGATTGGTTTACGCGCTGATATGGACGCGTTGCCGATTACCGAAAAAGGCGCGCCGGAGTGGAAATCTGCCCGTCCCGGCGTGATGCACGCCTGCGGTCACGACGGACACACGGCCATTCTGCTCGCGGCGGCCTGCCAACTGGCCGCGACGCGCAACTTCAAAGGCACGGTGCACTTCCTCTTTCAGCCCGCGGAAGAGAATCTTGGCGGTGCGCGGAAAATGGTGGAAGAAGGTTTGTTTACCCGTTTCCCAATGGATGCGGTGTACGCCATGCACAACTGGCCAGGTTTGCCGGTGGGCTCGCTGGCGGTGAATCCAGGTGCGATGATGGCCTCGCTCGATTCCTTTGAAATCACCCTGAACGGCAAAAGCTGTCATGCGGCGATGCCGGAGAGCGGTGCCGACCCGATGGTGGTGGCAGCAGAGCTGATCATGGCGCTGCAAACCATTCCGTCACGCCGTTTGTCACCGCTGGCGTCAGCGGTGGTAAGCGTGACGCAGATCCACGGCGGTGAGGCGATCAATGTGATTCCCGAGCAGATTGTGCTGCGTGGTACGGTGCGATGTTTGCAGACTGACGTACGTGACCGCGTGCGCAGTCTGATTGAAGATTTTGTCACTACCCTGCCGCGCCCGTTTGGCGTCAGCGGCGAGATTCACTGGTATTCGGGTTATCCCGTCACCGCCAACCATGCCGGTCCAGCGGAACAGGTGCGCGAGGTTGCCCAGCGCGTGTTAGGTGAATCGCAGATGCACTGGCAGGTGAATCCCTCCATGGCCTCGGAAGATTTCGCCTGTATGCTGGAATCCTGCCCGGGTGCTTACTTCTGGCTCGGTGCCGATGGCGCATCCCCCTCCGCCCCATTGCACAACGCGCATTATGATTTCAATGATGATCTGATACCGATTGGTATCCGCTTCTGGCAGCAACTGGTGGAGAGCGTGCTGGTCAAAGCCTGACTGGCAGGATTCGCGTAACCCAGGAATATCAATCGAGGTGGCATGTTGGTTAAAGCCTGACTGGCGGATTTCTAAAACCAGCAATCTCAATCGGCATTGTATCAGGCAGCAATAGATTCGACGGCGCGACTCAAGCTGAAGGGAATCGGTTACGTGCCCGCTATGCACCCACCCCGCAAAACCCCTCGATGCACGATTGCACGATTGCGCGATTGCACGATTGCACGATTGATTTTATATCCTCTCTCGACTGTGCGTTTGACCCGCAACCCAAGGCTGCGGGTATTGATTTACCCGTCAGATCCCAGCTTGCTGCAATCGCGTTTCCGCCTCATCCAGCGTCGCTGACTCCCCGGTGGCCACTAAGCAGCACGCCAGCTGTAAACGCAGCGCCTGCGGCACGGCACGTTCGCCGGCCAGCACCTGTTTGATCCAGTCTGCAGTGTCTTGCGCATTTTTACTTTCTGGCAGTTCCACGCTGATTTCTGGCTGGCGCTCTACCCACACTTCCGCCTCTGCGCCCGCACCGCCAATGTAGTTAATCGCCGGACAGCGTTGTGGGTTGGCATACACTTCACCTTCGGTGCCATTCAGCAGGATGGCGGGTGCATCAATATCCTGGAAGAACTTGCCGACGCGCGGCACATATTCCGGATGGGAAACACTCGCCAGACGCAACGCGGCACGTTCGGTAAACGGCGTCGCCAGCTTCGCCAGCGTATGTGCGCTGTTACGCACGCCCATACGCCAGCGCAGCGACAGCTGTTTTGCCATCGGTGCACACAGGTGATCGATGGTGATAAACGCCAGCTCACCGCTCTCCAGTTTCGCTTGTGCCTGCTGCGCAGTGGTGGCCGGCGCAATATCCAGCGCTGCCAGTACAGCTTCGGTGGTGATGCGGGTTGGATCGTCACTCACACCGTGCAGCAACACCGGAAACCCGAGTTTGCTTAATAGTAAAGCTAACAGCGGCGTGAGATTGCCCTGACGACGTGCGCCGTTGTAGCTGGGGATCACAATTGGCATCGGGCGATTGGCGGGCGGCTGCAACTGCATCATTTGCTGCTGCATGGCGTGGTAAAAACCGCGCATCTCCTCTTCGCCTTCGCCCTTGATACGCAGGGCGATCAGCACACCACCAAGTTCCAGTTCGGGTACTTGATCCGCCAGCATCGCGCTGTAAAGTGCAACGGCGGTGTCGAAATCGATATCGCGCGCGTGGTTCTTACCGCGCCCAATCTCTTTGATAATTTTATTCAGTTCCATCAGGGCATTCCCGCTTCCAGGGCGCGCCGATAACCGGCTGCCAAAAGGTCATTGATGTGCGTCTGGGCACACCTAAGATTTCTTACTTTTACGCTTCGCTGATTTTACCGGGGCTTTAACCACTGCTTTGACCGCTGGTTTGATGCTGGCTTCGGGCACCATAGGTTGCTCAATCGGAAACACCGGTAAGGCGGCCAGCAGCCGACTGCCATAAGCTTTATTAAGCAGTCGCCGATCGTATATCACGATCTCCCCAAAGCAGTGATGGCTACGAATCAGACGGCCGACCTGCTGAATCAACGTAAACGAAGCGCTCGGTAGACTCTGCACTTCGAACGGGTAGCGTTTCAGGCTCTTCAACCACTCCCCTTCGGTCAAAATTACCGGACTGTCTACCGGGGGAAAAGCGATTTTATGGATGTGCACCTGCGTCAGCAGATCGCCCTTTAAATCCAGGCCTTCAGCAAAAGACTGCAGTCCAACAAGAATACTGGTTTGCCCCGCTTCGACTCGCTGGCGATGCAGCTCCACTAAGCGCGAACGAGGTTGATCGCCCTGCACCAACATCGATAAGCGTAATGCGCTGACATGGCTGACAAACTGCTGCATCGCGCGCCCGCTGGCAAACAGCACCAGCACGCCTTTGTGCTTCTCTTCTGCCATTTGTTGCAGGAAAAAGCCTGCCATCTCGGCAATGTGCTCCGCTTCATTAGCCATCAGCGGTTCATAGCGCATTTGCGGGATCACCAGCTTGCCCTGATCGACATGATTAAATGGCGAATCCAGCGCCACAAAGCGATCGCCCGCTTTCTCGTTTAGCCCTGACATCTCTTGCAGCCGATTGAAGCTGTTCAGTGAACGCAAGGTCGCCGAGGTCACCACCACATGCGGAATCTTGCGCCACAGCAGTTTCTCCAGCTGATCGCTGACACGAATCCCGGCGCAGTGGAATAGCAGATGCGCCTGGCCGTCCCGAATTTCACGGGTAATCCATTTCGATACCGGCGCGTTGGAAGCTTTCTCCATCGCCGCCAGCCGCCATAGTTTACTGATTGATTCGAACCAGCCGAACTGGCGGTTAAGCTGAATAATCGCCCGATGCAGACGCATGATGTCGGCTTTGCCGGTTTGCTCACCCAGCTCATTGAGTAACCCTTCGCTCAAACCGCGCAGTGCATCGCTCAGTTTGAAAAGCCGTGCGCACATCGTCATCAGTTCTTCCGGCAACTCACCCAGCACAAAACGAAACTCACCCGGCTGATTGTGCGCGGGTAACAGCGGATTGAGCGCGTCGCACAGGATTTGCAGCAGTTCACGCATCTCATCGCAATGGCCTTTTAACCGCTCAGGGTTGGTCAGCGGTGGCGGCGATTTCGGGCGGAACTGTGCCATGATGGTTTCCACCAACCGCACAAACAGATCGAGCTGCAAACTGCTCCAGCCGGGAGTGATTTCCGCACTCATCTCCAGCGCGTCACGCGCCACTTCCGGCAGATGATGGCCCTCGTCCAGCACCAGCATCAGGTGTTTGGCAGGCGGTAAGACGGATTCATTCTCCATCGCCGCCATCACCAGCGCATGGTTCGCCACCACCACATCCGCCTGTTCTATTTCACGACGTGCAACAAAGAACGGGCATTCACGATACCAGCGACAGTGATGCCCCAGGCAGTTGGCTTTATCGGTGGAAAGGCGCTGCCACAGGCTGTCATCAATTGAGACATCGGAGTGATCGCGCAGGCCGTCCCATTTGTAGCTGCTGAGTTGCTTTTCCAGTTTGGCACAGAACTTCTGCTCTTCTTTCGACCCGGTTACCGCTTCTTCATCGAGATACAGCAGCAAATCGCCTTGCTGATCTTCCGTCGCAGCCAGCGCCGCGAGATTGCGCGGACAGACATAGCGGCCACGGCCGAATGCGGCAGTGAAGGTGAGATCGGGGATGATTTTTTTCAGCAGCGGCAGGTCTTTGCTGAAGATTTGATCCTGCAGCGCGACGTTGGCGGTGCTGATCACTAACCGTTTCTCCTCGGCGCGGCTTACCGCGATGCCGGGGATCAAATAAGACAAGGTTTTGCCCACGCCGGTGGGGGCCTCAATCGCCAGATGGCGGCCTTCATCACCGGCCAGGCTTTTCGCCACTTCAGCGATCATCTGACGCTGTGGCGCACGGGGGATAAAGTCAGGAACCTGCTGCTGCAGCGCCTTATACCATTGCGCAATCTGGCTTTTTATCGCTGCTGTCAGGGCCATGTTGATTACTGTTTGCTGAATTGGCCTGTATTTTTACACAGTATCGGCGCAGCGTCAGCTTTCACTGCTATTTTTTCGCGCTGGATTCAGAATTTCACGCATCGCGCGGATCAGCGTTTCGCGCGCGCGTCCACGGCGGAAGGCAAACGAAAACGGTGCGCGGAAGTGAAAATGCTGAGGTAACAAGCGGCATAGCGTGCCCTGCTGTTCTCCGCTTTGCGCGTAGTGTTCCGGCAAATAGCCGATATATCTCCCGGAGAGGATCAGCGTCAACTGCGCCTCTATACTCTCCACTGAGGCGTTAGTCTGGCGGAAGCCGCGCTTGTTTAACTCCTGCTGATTCCAGTAACGCCGCGTCACCATGCCGGTTTGCTGCACGGTGCGCATATCCGGATCGCCCTGCGCCAGTGGATGGTGAGGACTGCAATACAACCAGTGTTGTTCCTCATAAAGCGGAATGGTGACCAGATTGCTGGCACGCAGTGGAAAGTGTCCGATTGCCAGATCAAGGCGGTCTTCCAGTAACTGCTGCTGCAGTTCATTGGGATCGCGCACGCTGAGATTAAAAAATACCGCCGGAAAACGCTGATTAAAGCGCGCAATTGCTGCCGGCAGGTCCAGCGTACTGTCAGTCACTGTCGCATCCACTACGCCCAGTGAAAAGGTGCCACCTTGCGCGCTTTTCAGCGTCTCGACCTGCTCCTGCCAACCCGCCAGCGTGGCCAGCATTTCCTGGCTGTAGCGATGAAACTGCTCGCCTTTGGTAGTGAGGGTAAAGCCGCCACGTCCGCGCTGGCACAGAATAAACCCCAGCTGCGTTTCCAGCTCACTCATGTAAGCGCTGATGGCGGGGGTGGTCATATTCAGCGCCTGCTGTGCACGCGAGTAGCCCTGATTTTCCACCACGCTGGCAAACACCTGCAGCAGTTTGAGATTAGGTAATGTTTGCACCGCATTTCCTTCAGTGATTACTGACTAAAGTTAACCAATCTATGAAGTGATTATTTACTGTCAAGGATTTTTCCCGCGCCTCCCTCAGGCCATGATAAGACTCACTTAGCCGAAGGAGTTCGTGATGACCGATTTTCCTCAGCCGCAGGGTGGCAACGAGATGCCCCGTTTCGCTGGCCGTGGCACCATGATGCGTTTGCCCGCTGCCGAATCCCCTGCCGATCTTGATGTGGCGTTTGTAGGCATTCCGCTGGATATCGGAACATCGCAACGCAGCGGTACGCGCTATGGGCCGCGCGCCATTCGCGCCGATTCAGTGATGATTCGCCCGTATAACATGGCAACCGGCGCAGCCCCTTTTGAATCGTTGCGCGTCGGCGATCTCGGCGATGTGCCCATCAATACTTACAGCCTGCTGAAGTCGGTCGATATCATCGAAAACTATTATACCGAGCTGAACAATTGGCCGATTATCCCGTTAACGCTCGGTGGCGATCACACGCTGACGCTGCCGATTTTGCGCGCGCTGGCAAAGAAGCACGGGCCGATGGGCCTGATCCATATTGACGCCCATACCGATACTAACGATGAGATGTTTGGCGAGAAGATCGCCCACGGCACCACATTCCGCCGCGCGGTGGAAGAAGGCCTGCTTGACTGCCAGCGCGTGGTGCAAATTGGTCAGCGCGCTCAAGGCTACGCTGCCGATGATTTTCAGTGGGGTATCGATCAGGGCTTCCATCTGGTGCCTGCCGAACAATGCTGGTATCGCTCCATGGCGCCGCTGATGGCTGAAGTGCGAGCGCGCATCGGCGACGGTCCGGTGTATCTCAGCTATGACATCGACAGTTTCGATCCTGCATGGGCGCCCGGCACCGGTACACCGGAAGTGGGCGGCCTGACCTCGATGCAGGGGCTGGAGATTGTGCGCGGCTGTCGCGGACTCAATCTGGTCGGTGGCGATCTGGTCGAGGTGTCACCGCCGTACGATATCAGCGGCATGACCTCCCAGCTGGCGGCCAATATCCTTTATGAGATGCTGTGCGTATTGCCCGGCGTCCGTTACACAGAGAAGAAAGCATGACACAACAGAATTTGGTGTTTCCGGCGCGCGTGTTGCGCGGCGCGGGTGTGATCAATCAACTGGGCGAGATTTGCGCGGGGCTGGGCAAACGCGCCCTGCTGATCGGCGGCCATCAGGCATTACAATCGGTGGAAGCGCAGGTGCGCGCTCAACTGCTGTCAGCCAACGTGACGCTGCTGGCGCAGGAGTGGTTTGGTGGTGAGACCTCGATTAACCAGATTAACCGTCTGGCCGCCATCGCCACCGAGTTGCAGGCAGAGGTGATCATTGGCGTCGGCGGTGGTAAGTCGCTGGATACGGTGAAAGCCGTGGGTGCGCAGTTGGGGCTGCCGTTTATCACCATCCCGACCATTGCCGCCACCTGCTCAGCAGTGACGCCGTTGACCATTCGCTACGACGATAACGGCAATTTCTTCGATATTTTCCCGCTGCCACAGGCCCCTGCGGCAGTAATCATCGACAGTGAGTTGCTGGCCAAAGCCCCTGCTCGCTGGCTGGCTGCTGGTCTGGGCGACACCCTGGCAAAATGGTATGAGTTCCGCGCGGTTAGCGTCCGCCATCCGGCGCGCGAAGGCAATGCATTGTCATCGCTGGCACATAGCCAGATTTGCTATGACGTGATCGCGGAACACGGCCCGGCGGCCTATGCGGCGGTGTTGCGCGGCGAAAGCAGCGCCTCATTGGACCAGGTGCTGGATGCGATCTTTACCTGGGCCGGATTGACCTCGCTGATGAGCAACGGCGCCCACGCAGCGGCTTCACATGCGATTTATGAAGGTTTTACCTTCTGCGATAAGACACGTGAGTTTGGTCATGGCCTGCTGGTTGGCTTTGGCAACTTGTGCCTGCTGGCGCTGGAAGATCGCAGCGATGAAGAGGTGCTGGATGAGATGCGTCTGGCGCGTGACTGCGGTGTGCCATTGACGCTGCGTGAGATTGCCGAGTTGGATGATGCCGAGCTGGCGCTGATTGTGCGTGAATCTGTGCATGCGCCGGATATGGAGAATATGTCAGTCACCGTGACTGAAGCCCGTCTGCTGGAGGCAATGCAGCGGATTGAAGGGTTGGCTGAGCGGGTTTAATTCTGGGCCGAATACTAGTACGGAGTGAGAACGTATAGTGCAGGGGTGTTTAGTTCGGGGGGAGTCCTGTGCTGAGTGCGGGCCGTAGCACCTCTGCTGCTGCCGGGCAGTCCTCGCGCCGCTGACGCGGTGCCCTCGGCTTCCACGTCGTGCCTAGGGACCGTTCGGGGATCGACCATCCCTGGTCGGCCCCGAACTGATCCACGCATCCCTGCGTGGATCTCCTGGCCCAACGTAAAAGCCTCAGCGCTGCGGATAGCCCTTGCAGCATCAGAGGTGCTACGGCCTCAAATATTGTGCCCCTTCCAACAGCATTCACTTCAGTTGATCAGCAGACCGTAAAATTGGGGTCATCCCTGTGTGGATCTCTCATCCCAACGTAGAAGCCTTAGCGCTGCGGATAGCCCTTGCAGCATCAGCGGTGCTGCGGCCTTACGCAATGTGCCCTTTTCAACAGCAAGCACTTCAGCTAATCAGCTGGCTGGGATATCTGGATCACCTCAGACGCTATTATCGAAAACAGTCTGCCCTTTTCACCAGCACGCACTTCAGCAGCAGTCTGGAAGATCTGGATCAACATGCCCGCTATGGACTAAAACCAGGCTGCATTTAACAGCAAGCACGATGGTTAATGAGCAGGCTGGGGGCGATTTGGCCTAGACAATCCGCAGCGCCGAACTGAGTGAGTCTGCCAGGATAGCCCGCAGGACGCGGGCGAAAGGCGGGGCGGCACAGGGATGTGCCATCCCCCGCCGTTCCGTCAGGCAGACGAACGAAGTGAGGGTACCGCGTCAGCGGCGCGAGGACGCCAGCGCCAAAGCGCCCCCGGCCTGCGTCACCGCCTATTAGTAACAGCAGCGCCTGAAAATAAAATTGCGGAGATAAAAATTAACCTGCATCCCCAAGGCACTGCGACAGGTTTAGGTGCAAATTTTTACACCTACACCCTATGCACGAGCCAGCAGCGTCACCACTTCCTGCACATCTGCGACGTCATCCAACTCCATGCAAATCGCTTCCAGCTGTTCAACCTGCTCAACCGGCAACACGCGCCCCGCTAAGCTGCGGTATTTAGCCAGCAGCGCTTCAAGGCTCAGCGGATTCGCGGGCGCACCCGATGGCACCGGCACATGCTGCTGCCACTGCTCGCCCTGTTGCGTTTCAATCCGCACCCACGGCTCGTCGTCGCGGCCCTGCTGCTCATCAATCACCAGCTCAATCCGCGCCATAAAGGCTTCAACCTGAGGATGCAGGCGTTTGGCATCATCGTAACTGGACAATTCAGCGGAGCCGTACAGCGCACGCGCCGCCAGTGCATACGGCAGGCTCATCTGTGCACTCGCCAGGCTCTGCAGCTCACGTCCGCCGCACATCTCCAGCAGGAACGGATTCAGCCCTACCACGATACGTTCAATCTGCTCGACACGCACCGGGTGTTCTTTCAGCAGTAACCCCAGTGCATCAATCGCCGAATGCGTCCCGCGACAAGCGGCATACGGCTTGATCGAGCAGCGCGCCAGCTTCCACACCACGCCAAGGTCGGCGGTTAATGCAGCGGGTTGCTGTGTTTCAGATGCCAGGGTTTGCAGGAATCCGCCCCACTTCGCTTCAAATACCGCCGAGGGTCCGTTGATACCGCGCTGCGCCAACAAGGCCGCCTGCACGCCACCTTCAGCTGCACGTGCGGCATGCAGCTTTTTGGTGTGCGAGCCGTCGTGAATAAAGCCCCACAGCCCACCGCTAAAGCTGGCGGCAATGCCCATGGCCGACGCGCACTGCTCGCGATCCAGCAGCAGCAGTGAACACACCGCCGCTGCGGCACCAAACACGCCACAGCTGGCGGTGGAGTGCCAGCCTGCGCCGTTATGCGCAGAGTAGCCGCCGCAAGCTTCCAGCACCCGGCGTCCGACGTCATAACCGATCACCATTGCCACCAGCAGCGCCTGGCCGTCAACCGGCTGCGTCGCCAAAGGCAGTGCCGCCAGAATGGCGGGAATAACCACCGCGCCAGAGTGATCGCAGCCGCCGGTATCATCCAACTCATACATATGTGCGGCCACGCCGTTGAGCCATGCCGCCTGGCGTGGACTCACCTGCTTTGCACTTCCCCACACTTGTGCCTGCTGATGCCCACCTTCTGCGAGCGCCAATGACAAACACTCGCGCCAGATAGGACTGTCGCTGCCCGCCAGTGACGCCCCGAGCGTATCCAGCAGATGGCGCTTCGCCTGTTCGACCAGCGCGTCAGGCAGCTGTTCAAAACGGGTGTCGGCGATAAATGCCGCCAGTTGTTCAAGCGTCGAGGCCATGCGCACCTCCCGTGATGCGGGTAAACACTTCTGCCGGATGGGAAAAATCATTGTCCGGCTGCGTTTGCCAATGCGCCGCCACCTGCTCCGCTGTGGCGATCCACACATTGTGCTGTTGCAGCGTCTCGATCAGTTCACGTAGCAAGCCGATGCGCCCGGCAGTGCCGATAATTTCCGGATGCAGGCGCAGCAGATAACACAGGCCAAATCGGTGGAAGCCCTGGAAGTCTTGTGTCATGTTCGCCAGCGTTTCGGCATAAGGTGCAATCCGCGACTGCCCCGGCGGGATGGCCGGGCTCAGGTTAAAGGCAAAATAGGGTTCATCTTCCAGCGTGTAGTGCATTGGCAATTCCACCAGCCGCGTGCCGGGATGGAAGTACGGCAGATCGTCGCCGCGCCAGCTTGATGACCAGCGAATCCCCTGATCCATCAGCGCCTCCGCCAGACCCGGTTTCCACTGTCCTGCTGGTGTGCGGAAACCCTGAATCGGTTTGCCAGTAAGCTGTGCCAGCTGGTCACAGCCGCGCGTCACGCTGGCGAGCTGCTGCTCCAGCGACAACGCCGAGAAGTCTTCATGGCGCTCGCCGCTGCAGGCAATTTCATGGCCATTGGCCACGATGCGTTTAATCAGTTCAGGCTGCTCTGTCGCCACAATTGCCGGTAAGCACCAGCTGGCTTGCAGCTGTTTTTCTGCCAGTAACGCCAGCAAGCGATCCACACCGCGTAGGGTGCCATAACGCCATACCGACAGGGTTTTATCGCGTCCGACGACGGCAGGTGCCTGGGTCAAAATACCGTGGATATCATTGAAATCGATGGTCAGGATGGCGGCGGACTGGAAGCCCAGCGGCCAGCGGGAAGATTCAGTCATGCTGTTGCTCCTGCAGATACCACTGCGCCACCGCATCACAGCGCGCAAACCACACATCGTCACGCGCCGTCATATGTTCAAACAACTGCTCCAGCAGCAGGATACGTCCCGGCTGGCCGGAAATTTTCGGGTGGAACAAGGTGGTCAGGCACAGGCCTTCATCCATTGCGCCGTCGAATTCGCGCTGCCAGTTATCACGTGTATGCGCATAGCTGGCAATACGATCGCCGCCTTTCGGGAAGTCAGGCTGGCGCGTATAGGCCAGCGAGGCGTAATCATCCATCTCCCACTTACCGGGGATCTCGACCAGCGGCGTGTGACCCGCCACCGGGATGCTGTAAGGACGATCGTCCCCGCGCATGCTGCTGGAGTAAATCACCCCAGCATCACGCAGAATTTGTGGCGTTTCGGCATGCCAGTCACCTGACGGCGTGCGGAAACCGCAGGCGGTGATGCCCAAATGCTGTTTAAAGATTTCAGCGGATTTCGCCATCACGGCACGCTGTTCATCCGGCGAAATCGCCCAGAAAGATTCGTGACGATAGCCGTGATAGGCCACTTCGTGGCCTTGTTCGATAATCGCCTGACACTGCTGCGGCCACTGTTCCACCACCCACGCTGGTACAAAAAACGTGGCGGGAATCTGGAAAGCACGCAGCAGGTCGAGCAATCGCCCGAGCGCACGGTACGGCCCATACGCACCAAAGGTGAAATATTCTGGCGTTGACCACAGGCTGCCATTCAACATGGCATCGCCGGTGGGACCATCAAGGTCAAACGCCAGCGCCATACAGCCGCGTTTCCCCTGCGGCCAGCGCACTGCGCCCGGTTGTTGCATCGCTACGCTCCTTTAGCCCTGGTTCACGGTCGCCTGAGTCACGCCATTGTCAGCCAGACCCCATTTCGCGAGGATCTTCTGGTAGCTGCCATCGGCAATCATCGCGTCAATCGCTGCCTGAATAGCTGTGGTCAATTCGCCTGCATCTTTACCAATTGCCATGCCGGTGTACTGGAAGGAGAAGGCTTTATCGAGCGGCTTATATTTACCTTTCTCAAGATCCATGATGTATGGCAGCGTTTCACTCCCCTGCACTACGCCATCCAGACGGTTCTGACGCAGCTGGGTACGTGCATCCGCCGTCCCTTCGGCGCCAACGACGATGATGGCTGGCTTACCAGCGGCTTCGCAGTGCGCTTTAGACCAGTTGGCAATCTCTACCGGGAAGGTAGTACGACGGCTGGTGCCAACCTTCTTACCACACAGATCCATGGCGCTGTTGATGTCGCTGCGAGCGGCCTGGGTGTAGAACTGTGGGCCGGTTTTGAAGTAGTCGATAAAGTTCACCACTTTCTGGCGCTCTTTGGTGTCGGTCATACCGGACATCACCAAATCAACACGCTTGGTCACCACCGCGTTCACCATCTGCTCAAAGGCGATCTCCTGCCAGTTGATCTTCACGCCCAGCTTGGCCGCAATCGCCTGACCGAGATCGTAATCCACACCGGTAAGCTGGCTGGTGGCCGGATCTTTGAAATCCATTGGCGGATAGTTCGGCATGATTGCCACGGTCAGGCCTTTTTCTTTAATAGCCGCTGGTACGGCGATATCCGCCCAGGCAGTAGATTGCAGTAACAGCGCGGCACTGATGGCACTCAATAACAGTTTTTTCATGTTTTTCACCCCGGTCACGTTAAAGAAGAATCGCGTTAATAAAGTTTTTCATCCGTGGGTTTTGCGGGTTCAACAGAATGTCTTCTGGTGCGCCCTGCTCGATGATGCGTCCCTCGTCCATAAACACCACCTGGTTCGCCACCTCACGGGCAAAGCCCATCTCGTGAGTGACCACCAGCATGGTGGTGCCCTCTTTTGCTAACTGGCGCATCACCGCCAACACTTCGCCGACCATCTCCGGATCCAGTGCCGAAGTGGGTTCGTCAAACAGCATCAGTTTCGGTTTCATCGCCAGCGCACGGGCAATCGCCACACGCTGCTGCTGCCCGCCGGACAGTGACTGCGGATAGTCGTGCGCTTTATGTGCCAGGCCGACGCGATCCAATAGCGCCATCGCCTCTTCCGCCGCTTCACGCTTCGGACGCAGCAACACGCGGCACGGCCCTTCGATAATGTTCTCCAGCGCGGTTTTGTGCGGAAACAGGTTAAAGCGCTGGAACACCATGCCAGTTTGCAGACGCTGGCGGGCAATTTGCTTATCGCTCAGCGCATGCAGTTTGTTGCCCGCAATGCGATAGCCCGCTAATTCGTTGTCGACCCAAATGCCACCCTGATCGACCTTTTCCAGCTGGTTGATGCAGCGCAGGAAGGTACTTTTACCGGAGCCGGATGGCCCGAGGATGCACATCACCTCGCCGTAATTCACTTCGAGGCTGACATCCTTCAGCGCATGGAACTGGTCGAAATATTTGTTCACCTTGACGGCGCGCACGATGTTTCTCATCTCTCTCTCCCAATTACTGACGCTGGCGGTGGCCGCGTGAGAAGAAGCGCTCAAGGCGACTCTGACCAAACGACAGCACGGTGACAATGATCAGGTACCAGATGCCGGCTACGAACAGCAGTTCCATCACGCGCGCATTGGCGAAGTAAATGGTTTGCGTGTTGTAGAGCAGTTCGGAGTACTGAATCATGCTGGCCAGACTGGTGGTTTTGATCATGCTGATGAATTCGTTACCCACCGGCGGCAAAATCACACGCATCGCCTGCGGCAGAATAATGCGCTGCAGCGCTTGCAGACGCGGCATACCAATCGCTTTCGCCGCTTCGTACTGTCCGGTATCCACGGACAACAACCCGGCGCGCACCACTTCGGAGGTATAAGCCCCCTGGTTGATGCTCAGACCCAGCAGTGCCGCAAGGAATGGCGTCATGATGGTGACGGTTTGTACGCTGAACACGCCGGGAATACTGATGGTGGGAAACACCAGCGCGAGGTTAAACCACAGCAGCAGTTGCAGAATCAGCGGCGTGCCACGGAAGATCCAGGCGTAACCCACGGCGATGTAGTGCAGCACCGGATTGGGCGACATATACATAATCGCGGTGATCACACCGAACAGGATGCCGAGCCCCATCGCCAGCACCGACATAATCAGCGTGTTCACCACGCCATTAAGGATTGCCTGGGCAGTAAAGAACTGGCCGACAAACGACCATTCAATGTTGCCGTGGGCGAAGGCGTTGACCAGCAATGCCATCAGCACCAGGATCACCGCTGAAGCCGTGATGCGGCCGTAATAGCGGCGTGGCACCACCTGATAGCGATCCAGATCGTAATGCATCTGCTCGCGGCTATTTTTCAAGCTGGGTTCAACCGGGGTGGATTGGGACATAGACGTCTCCTCAGGCGCGCGGGCCAGCGTAATCTTCAGTCCAGCGCTGCTGGTCCTGCATCAGGATTTGCAAGCGCGCGAGCTGTTCGCGTACGCGTGCCGGGGCGGTGCCGCCATAGCCACTGCGTGCCGCCAGTGCCGCTTCCAGCGTCAGGGCCCTGCGCACTTCTGGCGTTAAACGTGCATCGACGGCCTGCAACTGCGCATCGCTCAGGTCGGACAGGCCGCACTCTTCGCGTTCACACAGTTGCACCAGCTGACCGGTGATTTCATGGGCTTCACGGAACGGCACGCCGCGCATCGCCAGCCAGTCGGCCACTTCGGTGGCCAGAGTGAAACCGTCCGGTGCCTGTTCGCGCATGACGTCGGTGTTGAATTTCAGTGTCGACATCATGCCGGCCATGGCAGGCAGCACCAGCAGCAGCGTGTCCACGGCATCAATCACGTTACGTTTGTCATCGCTGAGATCGCGGTTGTAGGAGAGCGGCATGGCTTTCATGGTGGTGAGCAACGCCATCAGGTTGCCGACTAAACGGCCTGAACGACCGCGCGTCAGTTCGGCGATGTCCGGGTTTTTCTTCTGCGGCATGATTGAGCTGCCGGTAGCATAGCTGTCATGCAACTCCACCCAGCGGAACTGGCGCGAAGCCCACATGCACACTTCTTCGCACAGGCGCGACAGGTTGATACCTATCATGCTGGTGACGAACAGGAATTCTGCGGCGTAATCGCGGCTGGCCACCGCATCAATCGAGTTTTCGCAGGGTGCGAGGTAAGCCAGATCTTCAGCCGCTTTTTCCGGCTGGCGCGCAATCGCCGATCCGGCCATCGCTGCCGCACCAAGCGGGCAGCGGGCACTGCGGCGATCCCAGTCCTGCATGCGCTCGATATCGCGGGCAAAAGATTGCGCATGGGCCAGCAGTTGATGACCAAACACAATCGGCTGTGCCTGCTGTAAATGGGTAAAGCCTGGCGCCACGCTTTCGGTGTGCTGTGCGGCCTGCTCAACCAAAGATTGCTGCAGTGCCAGTAACGCACTGACCACTTTGCGGCCGTTATCACGCAGGTAGAGGCGCAAATCGTTGACGGTCTGATCGTTACGCGAACGACCTGCACGCAGTTTGCCGCCCAGTGGCCCTAAGCGTTCAGTCAGCGCGCGTTCAATGAAGGTATGGACATCTTCATCAGCCGCAATCGGGTGCAGATTGCCTGCACGATAATCAGCATCCAGCGCATCAATCGCCGCCAGCATAGTATTGAGTTCTTCGCTGCTCAGCAGATCGCCGCGAGCCAGCTCACGGGCATGTGCCCGGCATCCCGCTAAATCGTAAGGTGCCAGGGCAAAGTAATAATCCGGGCTGCGCGACAGCGCGGTTAAACTGGCCGCCGGTGCCGCTTTAAAGCGCGCACCCCATAACAGTTCGGCATTATCAGACATGCTATTTCCCCTTGCAGATACTCGTCAGCGATATGAAAAAGATATGAATGAACCAGAGGTGATAATAAAAACTTATTTCACGCTCGCACTGGTAAATACGTCATGTTTCAGGTTCACTGTACTTTCACCGCAATTATTCCGGAGTTGAATAGCAAAGATGGAAAGTAAAGTTTCCCAGTCTGGAAACAATGCAAATAATCGCGGCGATAATGCGGTTCTGGCACTGAGTAATATCGACTTAAAATTGCTACGGGTATTTAAATGCGTAGTGGAAGCCGGAGGATTAACCGCTGCCAGCAACGAACTGAATATTGGTTTAGCCGCCATCAGTAAGCAGGTTTCCGATCTGGAGATTCGCCTCGGCATGACGTTATGCAGCCGGGGGCGCGAAGGATTTGAGCTGACGCAGTACGGCATTAATGTCTATCAGGCCACGCTGGAGCTGTTCGTTTCGCTGAATCTGTTCCGCGAACGTCTGCACAACAGCCGTAATGAACTGCTGGGCGACATCGCGATTTGCGTGGTGGATAACACCATTTCTGATCCGCACTCCCCGGTCACCGCGGCGGTGCAACAGTTGCACCAGAAAGCACCAAAGGTGCAGATTCGCTTACAGACTGCGCAATTAGATGATATTGAACGCGGGATGAGTGAAGGCCGATTTCATTGTGGTATTGCGCCGGTTTATGAAATGAAAAGTGATTTTGATTACTTCCCACTTTATAAAGAATATTCGAAATTATATTGCTCCATGTCACATCCTTTATATTCTGGATCTTGTGATAAGAATATATCGGTGGAAATATTACGTGAGCAGAAAATCATTAATCATTTATATGTTACGCCGCGCGATGACCGTCGCCTCATTCCATTACAGGACAGCGGTGCGCAAGCCGTACAAGTTGAATCCGTCGCCATGCTGATTTTAACCGGGCACTTTATTGGTTATTTACCCGAACATTATGCCGCGCCCTTTATTGCGCGTGGGCAGCTGTGTGAATTGGGCGATGAATCGGTGCGCCGCGAAAATCCGTTCTGCCTGATGATGAAAAAAGGCCGGAAAATTAATCCGATTATCCGGCTATTTATGCAATCACTGGGCCTGACAGAGGCAGATGAGGCGCACTGAGTTGGTGCAATCATCCCACCACTTTATACATCACCGTGGTGGCATCTAGCGCCCCTTCCGTCGATTCAGCGTACAACGGAATGGAGCCCGCGATTTGCCAGTCCAGCGATAGATAGAGATCCGTGGCCACATCGCCGCTGCGCGTATCCAGCACCAGCAGCGTTTTGCCCTGCTCAAACGCGAGTTGCTCAGCCTGCTGCATCAGTCGACGCGCAATTCCCTGGCGACGAGCAGCGGGATGCACCAGCAATTTACTGATCTCCGCGCGATGACGCCCATTCGGCATGGCGCTAAACCCGACCATTACCGTCGCAACAATCACACCCTGCTGCCGCGCCACCAGCAGCTGATTATCGCCGCTTGCCAGGCTGTAGATTTTATCCTGCCAGAAGCGTTCCATCGCTGCGCGATCGTCGGCATCAATAAAACCGACGCTGGCCCCGTCAGCCACGCAACCCTGCAGCACCTCGGTCAACGCGGCTAGCAGGGGCTGTGCCTGAGTGGCACTTAACTGTTCAATTTCAATCATGGTTTGCACACCACCAGAATGTAACGTGCGCCGCCTTCAGGATGCGCCTGGAATGATGATTTGCCGGTGAGATGAAAACGCAGGCAATCCCCCGCCTGCAATGTCCAGCGTTGATCGTCCATGGTGAACGTCAGCTCGCCGGATTGCAGCCAGATATGCTGTTCCAGCCCCTGTACCGGCGGCGCGTCATAATCGATGCGCGCGCCGGGTTGCAACACGCTCTCAACCAGCTCGGCCTTGAAATGGCTGGCGGGCGGCGAGACACTGCGACGCAAATAACCGCTGGCATCGTCGCGCCAAACGCTCTGGTCGCTCGCTTTCAGCAGCAGCGCGGCTTCCTCTTCCACTTCACTCAACAGGCGCGACATGGTCAAGCCATAGGCGACACACAGTCGGTTAAGCAAAGCGGCTGTGGGGCTGGTCTCCGCCCGTTCAATGCGCGACAATGAAGCCCGACTGATGCCGGTAGCCATCGCCAGTTCGTCCAGTGACCAGCCACGTTGCACCCGCAATTCGGCTAAACGCGCGGCCAATCGATCTTCGGTATCCGGTACAGACATGTCCACCTCTCATTTATGGGAAATAAATCTCACAAGTGAGATATCACCTGATATTGCGCAAAACGTCAAGTTGTACAGAAACAAAAGAGTTGTACAACATAGGCGTGGCGGTTAAGGTGTTGTAATGCAGGTCAGAATTTTCGAGGACGCCATGGCCTTATACAGTATCGGCGATGTTGCCGAACGCTGTGGAATCAACCCAGTAACACTACGCGCCTGGCAGCGCCGTTACGGTTTATTAAAACCCCAGCGTACAGAAGGCGGTCATCGCCAGTTTGATGATGAAGATGTTCAGCGCATTGAGGAGATCAAGCGTTGGATAGAAAGCGGTGTGCCTGTTGGCAAGGTGAAAGCCCTGCTGGAAGGCCAAACCGTTAATGTGCACGATGGCTGGACCGCGCTGCAGGAAGAACTGATGAGCGTGCTGCGTCACGTTCGTCCGGCTAAATTGCGCACCAAAATTGCCACCATTGGCCGCGAACATCCAGTGGATGCGCTGATCGATCACGTGTTTGTCCCGGTGCGCCAGCGCCTGGGACTGGATCAACATACCGCCCGTACCATGTGCAGCCTGCTGGATGGCGCGCTGATTGATTACGTGGCGTTTTGCCTGGCGGGCGGCCGTAAAAAAGCCGGCAAAGATGCATTGATGATTGGCTGGGGCGTGGAAGATCGCACTCGCCTGTGGCTGGAAGCCTGGCGCTTGTCGCAGCAGGGCTGGCGTATGGATGTCTTAGCCGAGCCGCTGGATATGCCGCGTCCTGAGCTGTTCCCCGGTCAGAATCTGTTTATCTGGACCGGTAAAAAACCGACGCGTCGGCAGCTGGAGCAGTTTGAACACTGGCAGGCACAAGGGTTTGCCACCCATATTCATGATCCCGCCTGACAAAAAATCGCACACACGGCCTTTGCCTTGCCGGGTGTGCGCGTTATCATGCCGCACTCCATGACTTTTCTCAGGTTTCCCTTATGAACTGGAATAAAATTCTCATTGGCTCCCTGTTTGCCGTGATGGCCATTGGTGGCATGGGCGGCATGATGCTGGTGGGCTACAGTCTTATCCTTCCCAGCCACTGAGTTGACGTTGCACGCGTTCTAACACGCGGTCGCAAATCAGTGCCAACAGGGCGACCAGCAGCGCCCCCTGAATCACATAGGCGGTGTTAAAGCCGCTCAGTCCGATAATCACCGGCGATCCCAGGCTTTCTGCGCCCACTGTCGACGCGATGGTCGCGGTGCCGATGCTGATCATCACCGAGGTACGCACCCCTGCCATGATCACCGGTGCGGCCAGCGCCAGCTCAATCTGCCATAAGCGCCGCCATGGCCCCATGCCCAGCCCCACGGCAATTTCCCGGTTGCTGTCCGGCACGCTGTCTAAACCTGCCAGCGTTCCCTGCAAAATCGGCAACAGCCCGTAAAGAAACAGCGCTATGATGGCCGGTGTCGCGCCAAAGCCCATCACCGGCACGGCTATCGCCAGCACCGCTACCGGTGGGAAGGTCTGCCCCGCTGCCGCCAGCGTCTCCAGTAACGGCCTGAACGCCCGCCCGGCGCGTCGCGTCGCAAAAACACCACTGCCTACGCCAAAAATAATCGCCAGTGCGCTGCCGCTGATCACCAATGACAGATGTGCGAGGGCCAGCCGCCAGAAGCTCTCTTGCTGATACAGCGGACGTTCCAGCTGCGGGAACCAGTGGGCAAACAGCGGTCCGCTGTGCGGCAACCCCCACAGCAGCAGCAGAAACACCGCCAGCAGCCAGTACAGTGGATCGCGCCAGACACGCATCAGATTGCCTCCCGCTGGCGCAGCAGATCGCTAAAGTGCAGGACACCCAACGGCTGTTGATGTTGATCGATCACCGGCAGTTTGTCGGTGCGCCGAGCGATAAACTGAGACAGCGCCTCGCGCAGCGTCAGGTGCGCGGCTATTGGCTCACCGTCCAGCCACTCGCCGCGCCGCGCGGCGCTGCCAGCACGTCCCAATGCCAGCAGTCGCACGCCAAGCTCGCTGCGGCCAAAGAATTCGCGGGCGAAATCCGTGGCAGGCTGCGTCAGCAACTCAATCGGCTTGCCTTGCTGCACGATTTCACCGCCGTCCATCAGCACCAGTTGATCCGCCAGCGTCAGCGCTTCGTCGATGTCGTGCGTCACCAGCACCACCGTGCGTCCTGACAGCTTCTGAATACGCAGCATCTCCTGTTGCAGCGCCTGACGGTTCACCGGATCGAGCGCGCCAAAGGGCTCATCCATCAGCAACAATTCGGGATCGGCAGCCAGCGCGCGCGCCACGCCAACCCGCTGCTGTTGTCCGCCGGAAAGTTGATGGGGAAAACGCGTCGCCAGATGCGTATCCAGATTGAGCAGCGCCAGCAGCTCCTCTACGCGCTGTTGAATTTTTGCCTGCGGCCAGCCGAGCAGTGACGGTACCGTGGCAATGTTCTTTGCCACGTTCCAGTGCGGGAACAGGCCAATCGACTGGATGGCATAGCCAATACGCCGCCGCAGCGCACGTGCATCCATGCGTTCAATCGGTTCACCGGCAAAGCGGATTTCGCCGCTGTCATGCTCCACCAGCCGGTTGATCATTTTCAGCGTGGTGGATTTGCCCGAGCCGGAGGTGCCGATCAGCACGGTGAAACTGCCCTTCTCAATATGCAAAGTGAGATCGCGCACCGCTGCTTTGCCCGCAAACATTTTGCTTACCTGGTGAAACTCAATCATCGGTTCTCTCCAGTAGTGCCGACAGTAAACGCAATGCGGCATCAAACACCACCGCCAGCGCCACCACCGGAATCACGCCCAGCAACACCAAATCCAGTGCGCTGCTGAGTAATCCCTGAAATACAATGGCGCCAAAGCCACCGGCACCAATCAGCGCCGCGACCACCGCCAGTCCAATGGTTTGCACCACCACCACACGCAAGCCCGAGAGCCATACTGGCAGCGCCAGCGGGAGTTCGGCGTGCCAGAACTGTTGCATCGCGCTCATGCCCATACCGCGCGCGGTTTCCCGTACCTCCTGCGGCACCTGCTGCAACCCCGCCACCACGCTGCGCACCAGCGGCAGCAGCGCATACAGCACCAGCGCAATCAGCGCCGGAGCCAGACCAATACCGCTGATGCCCCAACTTGCCAGCACCGGGAAGTGAGCCACCAGCCCTGCCAGCGGCGCAATCAGCAGACCAAACAGCGCCACGGAAGGCACAGTCTGGATCAGGTTGAGTACGCTGAAAGCGGCACTTTGCCAGCGCGGTCGTCGGGCAATCACCAGGCCGAGCGGCAAACCAATGAATACCGTCGGCAACAGCGTGCCAACCAGCAACAGCAGATGCTGGCTGAAGGCGGCATCAAATACTGCCGTGCGGTTGGCATACTCTTTCATCAGGGAGAGGTGGTCGAGGTGACCGCTGAGCAATAACAGCAGCGGAACAATCCAGATTTGCAGATTCAGCAGAATTCGCCACGGGGTGCTGGTTGTCAGCTGGCGGATGGCCTCGGCTGCCAGTAACAGCGCCAACGCCGCGGCACACCATAAACCGCTGCCAAAGGCCGTGCGTGCCAGCGGGCTGCCGCTGTTAGCCAGCTGCGCCGCCGTCTGCCCGCCAATAAACACCAGCAGCGCAAACAGTATCTCGGCATCCAGCAAGGCCATCACCAGATTGCGACGCCGGGGCTTCCACCACAATCCTTGCCATAGCCACAGTAACGGCAACAACAGCAGCCAGGACTGCGTCACCTGCCACAGCATCAGCGGCTGTCCGGACACCAGGCGATTGGCGGCGAAACTGAGTAACGGCAAAGCCAATAGCGCGCAAGTGATCAGCAGCGTTAGCACCAGCAGCACCGGCTGCTGGCGCGGTCTCGATAACAGTAACGGCACCGCTTACAGCAACTTATTCTGCTGTAGCCACTGTTTCGCCACCTGGCTGGCATCCTGACCATCAACCGCAATCTGCGCATTGAGTTGTTGCAGGGTTTTCTCATCCAGCTTGCTGAACACCGGCTGCAACCAGTTGCCGATCTCCGGATACTGTTTCAGCACGCTTTCCCGAATCACTGGCGCAGGGGCATAAATTGGCTGGACGCCTTTGGGATCGGTCAGGGTTTGCAAACCGAGCGCGGCCACCGGGCCATCGGTGCCATAGGCCATGGCTGCGTTGACGCCGGAGGTTTGCTGCGCCGCCGCCTTGATGGTTACCGCCGTATCACCGCCCGCCAGCGACAGCAGCTGAGACTGATCCAGCTTGAAGTTGTAGGCTTTTTCAAATGCCGGTAGCGCATCGCTGCGTTCGATAAATTCGGCTGAGGCCGCCAGCTTGAAGGTGCCGCCCTTTTTCAGGTAGGCGCTGAGATCGTCGAGGGAGTTAAGGTTATTTTTCTGTGCCACATCGCCGCGCACCGCGATGGTCCAGGTATTGTTGGCGGGCGCAGGGGTTAACCACACCAGATGATTTTTATCCGCATCGAGCTTTTTCACCTTCTCATAGCCCTGCTGCGCATTTTTCCAGGCCGTGTCTTTCTCATCGTTAAAGAAGAACGCGCCATTACCGGTGTATTCCGGATAAATATCCAACTCGCCCGCAGTGATGGCCCCGCGTACCACCTGGGTGGTGCCGAGCTGGATTTTGTTGACGGTTTTTACCCCGTGTTTGTCCAGCACCTGCAGGATGATATTGCCCAGCAGCGAACCTTCGGTATCAATCTTTGAACCGACCTTGACCGGATCGGCCGCATTCGCAGCGCCCACACTCATCGCTAATGCGATCATCCCCAATAAACCCTGCTTAATCATGCCGCTGTCCTCTGCTTATGTTTTCAGTCTGTGACTATCAAGCGTAGCCTGGCGAAACAGGATGGGGGCGGTCAAGCGCCTCAGTTCGAGCTTTTTCTGCTATTTAATGCGCATTTCTTATAACCCATTCGCAGGACTTATAACCAAATGGAATTTTTAATGCGTAAGTACAGGCTTATTCTCATAGTCCCACTCTTTACAATAAAATACATAACATCATGTCCGACTTAGCTTCTCCGGCGCACGTGGCGCTGGAAGGGAATACGCCGACTGGCGAAACCAAATGGATTCGCAGCGCGGCTGACGTATCGAATCTCGTGAATAACAGCAACGAGTCTCGCAGCAATGCGCGCATCGTGGTGGCCATCGCCCTTGGCGGTGTGTTCCTCGATGCCTATGACCTCGGTGCACTGGCCTTTGGTATCAAAGATGTCACGCGCGAATTTAACCTGACGCCGACCGGCACCGGGATGGTGGCCTCCGCGATTACCTTCGGCGCGATTGTGGGTGCGCTGATTGGCGGTTATCTCACCGATAAAATTGGCCGCTACCGCGTGTTTATGGCGGATATGTTCTTCTTTGTGGTTGCAGCGCTGGCCTGCGCCTTTGCCCCGAACGAATACGTGTTGGGCGGTGCACGCTTTGTGATGGGATTGGGCGTGGGCATCGATCTTCCTGTCGCCATGGCGTTTCTTGCCGAGTTTTCTAAACTGCGCGGGCAAGGGAATAAGGCCGCCAGCGTGGCAATGTGGTGTCCCACCTGGTATGCGGCAATCAGTATTTCCTATCTGCTGGTGCTGCTGCTGTATGCGGTACTGCCGGAAAGTCACACCGACTGGTTGTGGCGACTGATCCTCGGCTTCGGCGCGGTACCTGCGCTGCTGATTATTGCCATTCGCAGCCGTTATATGAGTGAGTCTCCAGTGTGGGCGGCCAATCAGGGCAACCTGCACGGCGCCGCGCAGATCCTGCAGCGCTCCTACAACATCAATGCCCATGTCGCGGAAGATGCCGAACTGACGCAGGCCAAGCCGGTGCGCAAAGCCAGCTGGCGTAACTATGGCGCGCTGCTACAGGGGGTTTATCGTCGTCGTACTATTCTGGCGACCGTCACCTCCATCGCCTCTTCGTTCGCCTACAACGCGGTGGCCTTTGGCCTGCCGGTGATCATCTCCAGCTTCTTTGCGCAATCGATGCTGACCACTATTTTGGTGTCGCTGGCGTTGAATCTGCTGTTCGCTTTCGTGGGTGGCTTGCTGGCCGTGCGTCTGGTGCCGCGTCTCGGCGCGTGGAAGATGTCGGTGGCGGGTTACAGCTGTCAGTGCATTGCCCTTCTGGGGTTAGCGCTGATTGGTCGCCCGGAAGGCGGTGAACAAGCGGCACTGGCGATTGCGATGCTGGCGCTGTTCCTGTTTGGTCAGGGGTTTGGCCCGGGCTCACACACCATGACCTTTGCCTCGCTGAGCTACCCTGCTTCACTGCGCGGCGTGGGGGTTGGTTTTAACCAGACGCTGATGCGCGGCAGTTCAACCGTGTCGCTGTTCCTGTTCCCACTACTGGTGGCGGCATTCGGCACCGGCGTATTCTGGGTGATTTTCCTCGCCCCGCTGATTGGCTTGCTGGCGCTGCTGGCGATCCGCTGGGAGCCCTCAGGCTACGATGTGGATGCGGAAGACTTCACTTAAGACAACAACGCCCCGTTAAGGGGCGTTTTTTATGCGGTCAGGCGGAAATCGCCGAACGTATGGGGAATGCGCGGGAAGGTGTGCAGGAACCAGGGCGTAAATTGTTCGGGCTGATCCTGCATCTCCTGCTGAATCTGCTCAATCGAGCGATAACACCAGGCATCCGCTTCTTCCGGATTCAGGTTGGGTTCAATATCACTGGTGGCGAAGAACACATGGCCATACTCGTGCTCGGTCAGACCGTTGCTTAATGGCAGGTTGTAGCTCAGTTCGAACACTGGCGTCAGCGCTACTTGCATCCCCATCTCTTCACGCAAGCGACGTTCAGCGGCATCCCGGGTCGATTCCTGCGGATAAGGGTGGCCGCAGCAGGTGTTGCTCCACAAGCCGCCACAGTGATATTTACCGTTAGCACGACGTTGCAGCAACAGTTCATGGCGCGAATTGAACACGTAGACCGTCACCGCACGATGCAGCAATCCTTTCTCATGTACTTCCAGCTTTTCCATCTTGCCGGTGGGACGATCGAGGTGGTCGACGAGAATAACTTCAATGGCGGGCATGACAACTCCTTCAGATAATTCTCAGCTATTGTACACAACCTCAAAGACTGAAACTGAGGAAATCGCGCACATTCCGTGCGCTTAAGTAGAGAAATTTAAGCTTAGCAGTCATCAGACAAAGCGGTAACGACTCAGGATGTAGAATTCAAATCGGCCAACCATGGGCGCTATAAAGTCGTCATCGTTATCAGCCAGTATGCGGAGGCGTGCACAGTCCCGGGCCGCCTTGAGTCTGTCGTCGCCACGCTCTGACCGCTCAATTCCGCCTATGCGCACAGATAAGGCGGCCCCCTCTTAAAGGGCAGCCTGATTTGACTGAGTGATTACCTGACAGGCATTCGCGCTTAAAGCCGCCCCTTCAGTTTTAGCTCGGATTCGATTGTCGTATCGCGGGCAGTTGTATGCCGGCTTGCGCCCCACACTTCATCATATTCATAGCCAGTGAGATCTTTAATCACCACACGCGTTTCAGCATCGCAACTTCTTGCCGTGCCACCCAGTTTGCGGCGCGCCACCTCTTTGATTAGCAACTTATGGCTACGCTGCGTCAGTTTGAATTTAAAGGTCAGCCAGAAGCTCGCCGCCAGCAGTGCCGTGGTGACAAACACCATCAACCCGACAATCGCATGGATGGCGCTCTCCGGTTGCGCACCGTTGCCTTTCACAAAACCACTCTCCTGCAGCACGATGCCAATCATGAAAATGGCGATGGCCACCGAACTTTTACGCGTCAACACCATGACACCAGCAAATATCCCTTCACGCCGCTTACAGGTCACCATCTCATCAATATCGGGAATAAAGCTGTAGATGTTCCACGGAATGTAAAACAGCCCGGCGCGCACGATGCCCAAAAACAGAAAGACTGCGCTGAACAGCAGCGTGGGCACCTGCCATTGCCACAGATAAACCGCAAACAGGAACAGGAAGATAGCGACGATACTCAGGTAGGACATACGCAGCGCGTTGGAGGGCGTCATATTAAAGCGGCCAAGCAGCATCATGAAAATGAAAGTGCCGGGAATCGACATAAACATCATGTTACTTAGCAGCAGTGAAGCCAGTGAGGCATCCTGCTTCAGGCCGTAGATCACGAAATAGGTGAACACCGCCAGAAAGGCATCCATCGCGGTGAAGGAGCAGATATAAATCAGCAGATGCTGACGAAAGGCTTTGATTTTGAATGACGATGCCAAATCGACAAACAGATACTTTAGGTGGGCCTTCAGGCTCCCCTGGCGCGCCGAATGTTGCGCCACATCCTCTTCCGGCTGAATATCTTTGGCCTCCCAGGTGGTCAACCAGGTAATAAACACCGCCACGCAGTAAATCACCGAGAAGATGACGCCGGTCAGCGTATAGGTAATGGCGTTGTCTTTGCCGGTATAGGTCATGATGATGCCCGGCACTGAGACGGCAAGGAAACTGCCAAGCGCTGAGAACATCAGGCGCACGCCCGAAAGACGCGTGCGCTCGCTAAAGCGATTGGTCATCTCCGAGGACAAGGTTTCCCACGGCACCAGCACCATTGCCGACAGCAGTTCGATGGTGAGATAAGTGCCGAGATAGTACCAGTAGCCCATATCCGTCACCCACAGCGCGCCATACAGCAGCATTAAGGGAGAGGAGATCAGCAGGAAGAAACGGCGGCGGCCAAATTTTCGCCCCAGCCAGGTATTGCCGAAGTTGTCAGTAATGTAGCCCATGATCGGACTTAATATCGCATCGATGACGCGGGCGATGGCAAATATCGAGCCCGCTTCAAACACCGATAATCCGCAGTAGGTGGTATAGAAAAACAGCAACCAGGTGCCAATCACCGCAAAGGCACCGCCGCCAAAGAGATCCGTCAGGCCGTAGCCGATCGCGACGCCATAACCGACGCGACGTTCTGTAGGTTTAACCATCGATCCGATTCCTGTTCTGGTAGGGTATGTAATAGCGGCAAGGTGCTATGCCCTACCGCCGTTGTTATCAACAGAATTGGAAATCAACTTATAGGGCCGGGATGCTATCCCGCATTGGCTAGCATCTGCGCTTTGACACAGAGTTCCGCCGCCTTAAAGGCATGGGCTTGCGTCATGGCGTGCTCTGTACGATGGAGACAGTCATTGATGAGCTGTCCAAAGAACGGGAAGCCGACTTCGCCGGAAACGGCATAGCGGAACTCTCCTTCTTTGTTCACCAGATACACCACATCCTGCTCGCCACGTGTGAGATCGGTGTATTTGCGGATCTCGATATAACCGTCGGTACCGAGCAGCGTCATGCGCCCATCCCCCCAGGTGGATAAGCCATCCGGCGTAAACCAGTCGCAGCGGAAGTAGCCAGTGGCGCCGTTCTCGCCCGCCAGCATCGCATCGCCAAAGTCCTCAAATTGCGGGTGCTGTGGATGGCGGAAATTCCGCACCTGGCTCGCCACCACCGTGGCGTCGCTGTTGCCGGTGTAGTAGAGGAATTGCTCAATTTGATGGCTGCCGATGTCACACAGGATGCCGCCGAAATAGCGACGCTGATAGAACCAGTCGGGCCGTCCGGTGCCTTCACGATGTGGACCCGTGCCAAGGGTTTGTACCACCTGCCCGATAGCCCCTTTTTCCACCAATTGCCCGGCAAACACCGCGCTCTCCACGTGCAGACGTTCGCTGTAATACACCGCATATTTGCGCCCGGTTTTAGCGCACATCGCTTTGGCGTCTTCCAGCTGTTCCAGGCTGGTGAGCGGGGCTTTATCCGTGAAGTAATCCTTGCCCGCTGCCATCACTTTCAGCCCCAGCGCACAGCGTTCCGAGGGAATCGCCGCGCCTGCCACCAGTTGTACCTGCGCATCGGCCAGAATGGTCTCCAGCGAATCGGCGATCTGCACCTGCGGGAACTGCTGCACAAACTTATCGACTTTGGCGGGATCGGGATCGTATACCCACTTCAGCGTGGCTCCGGCCTCGGTCAGGCCATTGCACATGCCGTAAATGTGGCCGTGATCCAGTCCTGCCGCCGCAATGATAAATTCCCCCGGCTGCACCACCGGCTGTGGTTTGCCTTTCGGCGCGTAGTTCATGCCATCCTGCTTATTCATGGTTGTTTCCTCACGCAAAGTTTTTACCCAATGGGATGTCATCAACATCGGCGAAGTTGTCTACCGAAGCCTGTTTTTCATAGAAGTGCGGCGCATGAGCGATCAGCCCGCCAGTGCGATAAAAAGCATCCTCTTTGGGGATCGGTAACGACACAATGCTTTTGGTGATGGCCGATTTGTAGATGGCGGTAATCAACTCCAGCGAGCGTTTGCCCTGCTCGCCGTCAATCAACGGCACACGCTGTTTCTCAATCGCCGAGAAGAAGTCATCGACCTGTCCGGCGTGCAGTGTCCAGGTGAGCGGTGCCGTGCTGGCATGAAAGCGATCCAGCTCCTGCTCCAGCACCAGATTGTTCTCTTTTTCCGGGAAGCCATTATCTGCCGCCTGCATGGCGACCGCTTTCCACGGTGCCGAGAGACGCGCTTTTTCTCCCTGCAGCACGATTTTCTGATCTTCACCGTGATGCACAACGGAAGCGGTCAACTGCGCCAGCGTGCCGTTGGGGTAGCGGAAAATCGCGGCGCTGAGGTCTTCCACTTCGGCATTGTCATGCGCCACGTTGCCGATCATCGCCACCACTTCACTGGGCGCACCGAGCATCCATTGCATCGCATCGATGTGGTGTACCGCATGGTTAAGCGTGCAGCCGCCGCCCTCTTTCTCCCAGGTGCCGCGCCACCACAGGTCGTAGTACGAATGGCCACGCCACCAGAATGAATCGATTTGCGCGTGGCAAATTTTGCCCGCCAGGCCCGAATCTACTGCCGCTTTCAACTGCCAGAACGCGTCGGTGAAGCGGTTCTGCGCCACCACTGACAGAATTTTGCCACTGGCTTTTTGCGCAGCAATCATCGCATCGCACTCTTCCAGCGAGGCCGCCATAGGCTTTTCGCACAGCACATGCTTGCCCGCCTGCAGGGCCGCAATGGTGTTTTCCGCATGCACATAAGGCGGCGTACAGACGTCGACCACGTCGATATCTGCGCCCTCGGCCAGCATCTCGCGGTGATCCTGGTAAACCCGCACATCGTGCAGGCCGTAGCGCTGCAATTTCTCCCGCGCTTTTTCAGGATACACGTCCGCTACCGCGACAATTCTGCCGCGCTCAGGAAACTGCAGAAACGCCTGGATATGTGAATTGGCAATATTGCCCATGCCCACTATCGCAATTTTTAACATCGAGATTCTCCGCCGATAACCGCTGTTGAGGTGTCTGCGAGGAACATAAAAAAGTGCTGCGGGTCGGACAATCTGTTTTTGTGAGAATGCTCGCAGAGCAAGGCATGAGTTTGTGAACCAAATGTAAAAGCGCCTTAATATCAGTCCACTGCGTCTGCAAAAATTTGCAAAAATTGATTGGGATGGGGATCACACTATGGCTGGCAAGCTCAGAATGGATGAAATTTCAGCAATCACCGGCTACTCGGTGAGTACGGTTTCACGCGTGTTGAGCGGCAAATCCTACACCAGCGAAAAAGCGCGTGAGGCGATAGTCGACTGCGCGCGCAGGCTAGGTGTATTGCAGGAAATGGTGAGTGGTCGCCTGCTGATCAATGAGATTGTGGTGTTTGCCCCAGGGCGCACTTTCACGCCGCGTGGCGATCATTTTTACCATGAGGTGACGCGTGGAATCGCCGAGGCCTGCGCATCGCATGATGTGCATATCAGCTATTGCCCACTGGAGGAACAGCGCGCCGATGTGAAGCTGTTTCTGGAAAAAGCCGCAGCAAAAAACATCAGCGCCATCATCATTATCGGCACCGACGATCAAGCGATCTTCAGTCTGGCGGCGTCACTCGGTAAACCCTGTGTGCTGATTAACTCTCGTGATAAAGATATGCGGCTGGATGCGGTGTCACCCGATCATCGGGCGATTGGTTTCAGCGCTATGCAGCATCTGTTTGAGCAAGGCCACCGCCGGGTGTTGACCGTGACCTGCCTGCGACGTGAGACGCTGTTTTTGCGTCTGGAAGGGATCAAAGACGCCTACCGCCATTTTCATATGCCGTTTAATGCCCAGCAGGATTTGATCGTCATCGAAGCCTACTCCTCGCAGGACACCGAGATCGCACTGAATCACTGGCTGGATACGCACCCACGCGATCAGTGGCCTGATGTGATTTTGCCCGGCGGCAAAGGCATTATTACCGGCGTGCAGAATGCACTGCTGTCACGCGGCTTGCGCATTCCCGAAGATATTTCGCTGATGACCACGGATCTAGCCAGCCGGCTGGAAGGATCGCCAGAGATGCCCATCACCGGCTTTGCGGTGCCGTGCCGTGAACTGGGTTATGAGGCAATCCAGCTGATCCAGAATCGCCTCAATCGTCCGCAGTCGTCGATTTACAATCTGTTGTTGCAGGGGAAACTGGTGGATCGCGGCACGGTGGCGAATGCCACTCGCCATGCCGCGCGTGAAGAGATCCGCAACGCGTTTCCGTGAGATGCCCCAAAGCAGAAACGCACGTCATCAGCGCATCGTGCCTGTGCACCCAAGCCCAACATCAAAACCTCAGCGCTGATGCTAAACCTTTTGAATTACCGATCCGTTCAAGCCTCAAGCACATAGCCTTTTCTAACAAACCACACCTAAGCTCAGAAGCAGGCTGGTGCCGCTCAGGGGCAGGCAATCCGCAGCGCCGAACAGAGTGAGTCTGCCAGGAGAGACCGCATGGATGCGGTCGAAAGGCTGGGCTGGAACAGGGATGTTCCATCCCAGCCGGTCCGTAAGGCGGACGAATGACGTGAGGGTACCGCGTCAGCGGCGCGAGGACCGCCGGCCCCTGAGCGGCACCAGATTGCGTTATCACCTGTCGTTTAGCGGCCTGCTCTAAGCCAGCCTTACAACTTAAAGCTCTGCACCACCAGCTCCAGCTGCACGCTCTGCTCTTCCATGGCGCGCGCGGCAGCCGACACCTGCTCAACCAGCGCGGCATTCTGCTGGGTGCTGCCATCCAGCTGCGTGATTGCCAGGTTAACCTGCTCAATCCCCATACTCTGCTCACGACTAGCAGACATGATTTCGCTCATCAAAGTAGTCACGCTGCTCACGCCCTGCATCAGCTCATCCATGGTTTGACCGGCTTGTTCCACCAGTTGGCTGCCGGTATCGATATTGGCCACCGACTCCTCAATCAACTTCTTGATCTCACGCGCTGAGTTAGCTGAGCGCTGCGCCAGATTTCGCACTTCTGACGCCACCACGGCAAATCCACGCCCCTGCTCACCCGCTCGGGCCGCTTCCACCGCCGCGTTAAGTGCGAGGATATTGGTCTGGAAGGCGATGCTGTCAATCACGCTGATGATATCCACCACTTTACGGGATGAGTGATTAATCGCACCCATGGTGGTGACCACCTGACGCACCACGTCCGTTCCGCGCGCCGCCACCTGCGAGGCACCGTCCGCCAGCTGATTGGCGTGGGTAGCATTGTCGGCGTTCTGACGTACCGTGCCGGTCAGCTCTTCCATTGACGCGGCGGTTTCGACAATCGAACTCGCCTGCGATTCAGTACGCGCAGACAGATCGGCATTGCCGCTGGCAATTTCACGCGAGGCAGAGGTAATCGCCAGTGCGCTGTCGCCGACCTGACGCATCAGCCCCTGCAGATACTCAATAAACTGGTTAAAGCTCTGCGCCACCGCGTTAAATTCCGGGCTGTTGCTGGCAGGCAGACGCTGGGTTAAATCCGCGCCGCCGGTCGACAGGGCTTCGATATTGCGGTTCAGCAGGCTAAGACGTTTCATCATGGCGCGCACAAAGCCGAGCAGCACCAGCAGCAGGATCACCGCCAGCGGGATCTGCACCAGGCCCAGGCGAGTCAGCATGCTGTGGGTTTGCGCATCCAGCAAACTGGACGGCACATCGCTGGCGAGATACCACGGACTACCGGCGATCGCCTGCAGGAACAGCGTGTGCTCGCCATCTTCGCCTTCAAAGGTGGTTTGCGTAGGCTGATTACCTGCCTGGCTCAGCAGACTTTTCAGCGCACCCGCCATCGGCAGCTGCGTATCCGCGAGATTTTCCAGCTTCGGTGCACCTTCCAGCAGTGCGGCGTTGCCCACCACTTTGCCATCCGCTTCAACGATCAACACACGTCCGTGAATGGCGTCGCCCATCTGTTTCGCCAGTTGGTTGAAGAAACCGAGCGTTACGTCGATGGTTGATACCCCCCACACCGTGCCATCACGATAAATCGCCATCGCACAGTTGGTACGCGGCTGCGGGCTGGCCGCATCCTGATAGGCTTTAGCCCAGGCACATTGCCCTTTGGCCGCGGCCATACCGTCTTTGTACCACGGCTGCTCCCAGTATTTGTCGGCCGCATCCGAGTTCCAGTAAGTGTTGACCTGTAACTGGTTGCTGGCGTTACGGGCGAAGAACGAACTGTCTTTTTCCTTCGCCGGATCGCGGCGATTAGGCAGTGGCCAGATACCGCCGCCAAACACGTTGCTGTCCTGATACTGGTTCACCAGCGCAGGCAGCAAGGTATCAATTGCCGCGCTGTCCATTACGCCTGCGGCTTCGGTGATGGCACGCTGCTGCGCCTGCACGCGGTTCATCTGTTCAACGATGCGTCCTGCCAGGCCGTCCACTTCATAACGCACCAGACGGCTTTCGTTTTGCGTCAACTGCGGAGCGATAAACTGATTGATCACCACCACGGTAACCAGCATCAGGACTACGAAAAATGCGACCAGCGTCGCGGTAAAACGAGATTGTGTAGTTTTTAACATCAGTGTGCCCTTACCCTGGTTGGCGAGTTGCCTGATCGAGGTTAACGGCGTGTTACAGAGGAACTTGAGGTGAGCAAGATCACAAAAATGCAAATAGTTGATTTAGGTGATCATTAGGAGGGTGACTAACGTTGCGCTTACTCATCAGAGTGCGGGCAACCGCCCGCAGAGCGGGCTATTGCGGTGGCTCCACCACTTCCTGACGCGGCCGAAATACATGGTCGTTGCCTTCCGCCTGCAAGCGCTGCAGCAGCTGTTGTCCACCGCGGTCATCGGCCTGAGCAAACTGACGTTCCGCTTCGGTGATCGGTGTCGCCCACAGCAGATTCGGACGATCACCATCGCGCTTGGGCAGTCGGAACTGGGCAACTTCCGGTGCTAAGCCATTGGCCAGCAAGAAACTCTCGAAGCCCACCGGCGCCACTTCCGATGCCAGCGTGTGCCCTTCGCCAATCCACGTCAGCCGCGCCCACGGCAAGTGCGCGAATTCCGCCAGCGCGCTGGCCATCTGCACCGCATTGGCTTCGGTCATCACTTCACCGTTTACTGCCATCGCCAGCTCAACACGTCGGTACTGCGGGGCCAGCTCATCAAACAGGTAATCCACCTGCGGCATGGGCCGAATCCCCATACCCAGCGTGAGAAAAACCCACACGCCATTGTGCCAGTGCTGAGAAATGGCCATTGGCGGCCAGCTCCCTTGATCGATAGCGTAATACTTTACCGACTCACCAAACTGCGCCTGGTAGCACTGCATCAGCTCATGCTGCACAACATCCCATAAATGGCCGTCATGCCAGTCACGCCAGAAGTGGCGCTGCTGCTCGGCGCGTGCATAGTAATCATTGGTGGAAGCGGATCCGAGCGGTGCGGTCAGGCGATTCTCTTTGATGCAGCCAGCAGAGAAACTCACCTGCTTATCCTGATACAGACTCCAGCCGGGGATCACCGCCAGCAGTTGGCCGTAATACCACAGGGCTGCACCGTCATCACTCGGTTCCCACAAAATTTGTAGACCGGCAGGGTCGAGCATCGGCTCGGCTTCTAAGGTGCGGCAATACTCTGCGCTGAGCAGAGGCGCAATGCCCTGCTCCATCGCTTCACGATCTTCACGCGCCGGTGCAGGCAACAGATTGCGCAGCCAGCAGCCGCGCACCGCATACTGACTGCGAAACAGATCGTTGGGCCAGATGTAAAAGTAGGCCGTGCGCGCATCTTGTTCGACGATGGCGGTCAGTGTGTTTTGCTGATTTGGCACCTCAGCAATCAGAGGTTGGTGTGTCATAACGCCTCGACAAAGCCTTGAGGGATCCATTTTCCCTGAGAATAGAGCAGGATCGGCACTCGCACCATGTGACACAAGGGTAAAACTCTCAAAGTGCAGTCAGGAAGCGTGAGAATGACTGATGAATGCCAGCACAACGCCCTGACAAACTTCAAATTAATTCGCGATTCATTTGCCGCCTCGCATGCTATTGTCTGCACATTCCTCCTTGCGGAGCTGCTCAGCATGGTGCTGCAAAACCTCGATTTGAACCTGCGCGATGTCGTGATTTTCGCGATTTTAGTGTGGCTGTTTCTTCGCTATACATGGGTGATGTCAGCGCTCACGTTTATGCTCGGTGGTGCGGTGCTATTGGTGTTGTTACCCATCGACATTTACTACAGCTTGCTGCCATTAGCGCTGCTGGGAGTGGGATTAGGGATGCTGCTTCATCATTATCAGCAGCGCCAGCTCACCCTTAAACGTGAAGCCCGCACACCGCGCACCTACACCAAAAAGCAGGACGAGCTGCATTTGTAGCGTTAGCGTCCCATACGTTGCATGGCGCGGGAATAAGCCCCGCGCTGAATCGACCAGCGCAGCAAACCGGCAATCACCGCGATCTCTTTATCCACGCGCCACTGTGTCAGCGGGCTAATCGGCTGCTGAATTTGCTGTTGCGCCCAGTCCGGTAACAACCCCATCCCGGCTTTTAGCATCACCCGCATCGCCGGTTTCGCCTGCCAGCTTGGGGCCGGTGCATTAATTAATAGCTGCATCACTTCCAGCGTGCGTTCATCGCAAATCAGTTCCGGGCGCATCGCCTGCAGATAAGCGTCCACCGCCTGCACCGTTTTCGGCACCTTTTCCGCCCCTAAGGCTTCGGCGATGAGCGCCGCTTCATCGTAATAGCGATCCTGCTCGGCCAGTGAGAGCTGCGGATTTTTGTAGCGCAGATGCGCGGCGAGGAAGCGGCTGGTTTCGGCGACGTGTACCCAGGTGAGCAGATGCGGATCGCTGGCAGCATAGGGTTGCCCGGCGTTATCAATACCGGTGACGCGCAGATGGATGCGTTTAACGCGCTCGATCAGGATATTGGCGTCCACCGTGTTACCAAAAGTGGTGACGGCGATAAACTGGCTGGTGCGCCGCAGACGGCCCAGCATGTCCTGACGAAAGTTAGAGTGATCCCACACCCCCGCCAGCGCGGCCGGATGCAGCATTTGCAACATCAAGGCGCTGATGCCACCACATAACATCGAAGGAAAGTCGCCGTGCACGCGCCAGATCACATGGTCAGGACCAAACAAACCCGGATCGCCCAGCGGCTGCGAAATATCGAATTCGTTGAGTGCGAGGCCGTTAAGACGAAAGACTTGCTGCTGGATACGATTGCGGAGGTTCATGACGTTTGTCGGTTATGCCCGTTGGCAGAATAAGCTCGGGCCTATCATATACTGCCAGGGGTAACGGTGCGATTCATCCTGCGACAAACCGCACCGTTCCACAAAGTGGCGACAACTAACGCTTACAGATAATCAAACTGCCCGTCTTGGGTGCGTACCGAATCGAGGCCAATCATCACGTTGAATTTGCCCGGCTCGGCGACATGCTGCATTTTTTGATTCCAGAATTTCAGTGCATCCACATCAATCTTAAAGCTTACGGTCTGTGACTCGCCCGCTTTCAGCATGATGCGTTTGAAGCCACGCAGCTCCTGCACTGGGCGGCTGATGCTGGCCACCGGATCGTTGAGATACATCTGTACCACCGTGGCACCATCACGTTTGCCGGTGTTGGTGACGGTAACGCTCGCGTCAACTGTGCCGGTGCGCGGCATGGTTTTCGCAGACATCTTCACTGGTGACACCGTAAAGGTGGTGTAGCTCAGGCCGTAACCAAACGGATAGAGTGGACCGTTCACCGCATCGTAGTAGTGCGAGGTGTACTTGTTCGGCTTGGCGAAGTTATACGGACGCCCGGTTGGCAAGTGATTGTAGTAAATCGGAAGCTGTCCTACGGAACGCGGGAAGGACATCGGCAGCTTGCCCGATGGGTTGTAGTCGCCAAACAACACGTCCGCAATCGCATTCCCCCCTTCGGTGCCGCTGAACCAGGTTTCGAGCATCGCATCAGCCATATGATCTTCGTTGACCACTGTCAGCGGACGACCGTTCATCAACACAATCACCAACGGCTTACCGGTCGCTTTCAGCGCCGCCAGCAGTTTTTGCTGGCTTGGCGGAATCACCAGGTCACTGCGACTGGAGGCCTCATGCGCCATCCCCTGCGCTTCACCCACAGCGGCGACCACGACATCCGCTTTCTTCGCTTGGGCAACGGCTTCATCAATCAATTCCTGCGGCGAGCGTTTATCCACGCTAACCGCCTGTTCGTAAAGGTTGAGAAAGTCCTGAATACCTTTGTTATCGGTGATGTTGGCCCCTTTGGCATACAGCACGGTGCCTTTGCCCGCCATCGCATTGCGTACACCCTGCAGCAGCGGAATCGACTGTTTCGCCACGCCCGCGGCTGACCAGCTGCCCATAATGTCACGCTGGCTATCGGCCAATGGCCCCACCAGCGCCACGGTGGCGTCTTTTTTCAGCGGTAAGGTTTCATGCCAGTTTTTCAGCAGCACGATGCTCTTACGCGCCACGTCACGCGCTTCGGCACGATGCAGACGGCTCTCGGCATTGGTGTCCTGCGGATCGCTGCCTTTCGGCCCTAAATGGCTGTAGGGATCGTTAAACAAGCCCATATCATATTTGACGTTCAGCACGTGACGCGCGGCATCGTCGATCTCAGCCATGGTAACGGCGCCACTCTTTACCAACCCAGGCAAGTATTTGCTGTAGTACTCATCGCTCATACTCATATCGATGCCGGACTTCAGCGCAATACGCACCGCATCCTGCGGATCGCTAGCCACGCCGTGCTTCAGCAACTCTTTGATCGCGCCATGATCGCTGATAGTGATGCCTTTGAATTTCCACTCACCGCGCAGCAAGTCTTTCAGCAACCAGCCATCCGCCGTCGCTGGCGTGCCGTTGAGGGAGTTGAGCGCTACCATCACGCCGCCACTCCCCGCATCCAGCGAAGCTTTGTACGGTGGCAGATAATCCTGGAACAGGCGCTGTGGGCTCATATCCACAGTGTTGTAATCACGTCCGCCCTCCACTGCGCCATAGGCAGCGAAGTGCTTCACGCTGGTCATGATCGAATAACGGTCGGCGGCGCTTTTGCCCTGCATGGATTTCACCATCGCGCTGCCCATTTGCGAGGACAGGAAAGTGTCTTCTCCGAAGCCTTCAGACACGCGTCCCCAGCGCGGTTCGCGCGTGACATCCACCATCGGCGCCCAGGTCATATTGAGACCATCGTCGGCGGCTTCATAAGCGGAGATGCGGCCGACTTCACCGATCGCATCCAGATCCCAGCTGGCCGCGAGGCCGAGTGGTATCGGGAAAATAGTACGCTGACCGTGCACTACGTCGTAAGCGAAGAACAATGGAATTTTCAGGCGGCTGAGTTGCATCACCTGATCCTGCATCGCGCGAATATCCGGACGCGTGACGGTATTGAAGATTGCGCCAACCTGACCGTGCTGGATCATGTCGCGCACTGCCTCCTTCGGCGTGTCTGGCCCCACGCTGATCAAGCGCATCTGCCCGATTTTTTCATCAAGGGTCATTTTGCCGAGCAGCTGGTTAACAAAGGCGTCACGCGCCTGTTCAGTCATCGGATGGGGGCCAAACAGGTCATCTGCGAAGGCAGGCTGCATGGCAAGGGAAACAGCGAGGCTAACAGAGCAAATCCATTTCATCAGGTCGGGTTCTCTTAAGTGACTGCGCAATATCGAAATAACCGGGGCAGTGTGCCACAAGTTCAGGATAGCAGGTAGCCACCGATGTCACACCGCGACCATGCCGTTGACGCGTGCTAAAGTAGATGCGCAACGTTAACGACAAGGACAGGTTCATGAATAACAACACCTCACACCCTACACTGCTGGCTGAACTGCGCCGCCTCGTCGGCCCTTCACACCTGTTAACTGAGGCGGAACAAACCGCACGCTATCGTAAGGGTTTCCGCTCCGGTGAAGGCGATGCGCTGGCGGTGGTGTTCCCCGGTTCCTTGCTGGAACTGTGGCGGATATTGCAGGCGCTGGTGCAGGCCGATGCGGTGATTTTGATGCAGGCCGCCAACACCGGCCTGACCGAAGGCTCCACGCCTAACGGCAATGATTACGATCGCCCGGTGGTGATCATCAGTACTTTGCGCCTCGATAAATTGCAGCTGATTGATGGCGGCAATCAGATTCTGGCCTTCCCTGGCAGCACCCTTTATCAGCTGGAAAAAGCCCTTAAGCCGCTGGGACGTGAACCACACTCGGTGATCGGTTCCTCTTGTATCGGCGCGTCGGTCATGGGCGGGATTTGTAATAACTCCGGCGGTTCACTGATCAAACGCGGCCCGGCCTACAGCGAAATGGCGCTTTATGCGCAGATTGATGCCGACGGCAAACTGAAGCTGGTCAATCATCTCGGCATGGATCTCGGCCACTCGCCGGAAGAGATGCTCGGTCGACTGGATGACGATCGCTGGCAGCAGAGCGATGTGCGCTGGGATGAACGTCATGCTTCAGATCATGAATATGCAGAACGCGTGCGTGATATCCATGCGGATACACCCGCTCGCTTCAACGCCGATGAGCGCCGCCTGTTCGAGGCTTCGGGTTGCGCGGGCAAACTGGCGGTATTCGCCGTGCGTCTTGATACCTTCCCCAGCGAACCGAAGCAGCAGGTGTTTTATATCGGTACTAACGATCCGGCGGTATTGGGCGATCTGCGCCGCCATATTCTGGCCGAGTTTAAAAACTTACCGGTAGCGGGCGAATACATGCACCGCGACATTTTCGATATCGCCGAAGTGTACGGCAAAGACACCTTTGTGATGATCGACAAGCTCGGCACCGACAAAATGCCACTGTTCTTCACGATGAAAGGTCGGGTGGATGCCTGGCTGGGTAAGCTGAGTTTTGTTAAACCGCACTTCACCGATCGCGTATTGCAGCGCGTCAGCGGTTGGCTACCTGCCCATCTGCCGAAACGCATGAAGCAGTATCGCGATAAGTTTGAGCATCACCTGATGCTGAAAATGTCCGGTGAAGGCGTAGCGGAAGCGCAGGAGTATTTGCACGAATACTTCCGCGAAGGCGGTGGCGAGTTCTTTGCCTGTGACGGCAAGGAAGGCGCACATGCTTTCCTGCATCGCTTCGCCGCTGCCGGTGCCGCGGTGCGCTACCACGCGGTGCATGCGGATGAAGTGGAAGATATTCTGGCGCTGGATATCGCGCTGCGTCGTAACGATCAGGATTGGTTTGAGCGCTTACCCGCCGAGTTCGACAACGACCTGAGCCATCGCCTTTATTACGGCCACTTCTTCTGTCATGTCTTCCACCAGGATTACATCGTGAAGAAAGGCGTGGATGCGCATGCGTTGAAGGAGAAGATGCTCGCGATCCTCAGCGAACGTGGGGCCGAGTATCCGGCTGAGCATAACGTCGGGCATCTGTATCAGGCAAAACCGCAGTTGCAGGCGTTTTATCGTCAGCTCGATCCGACCAATACCTTTAATCCGGGGATCGGTAAAACCAGCAAACAGAAAGGTTGGGCGGTTAAGGCTTGATAAATTAATGGGCGGCCCGAGAGCCGCCCAATGGATTATGGCAGTTGCTCGCCCTCTTCCTGCGTGGCCGCTGGCACGGCTCGACGTTCAATGATCATCGTCTGCGGTGTGGACAGCACAATGCCCTCTTTGCGCAGGCGCGTCAGAATATCGAACAGCAGGTCACTCTTAGCGCTGGAGATCTGACGCTGGCCCGCTACGTTACCGGTGACGCTCAACACGATGCCCGCAGAGGTCAAATCCTTGAATGAGACGGATGGCTCAGGCGTGTCCAGAATGCGCTCGTTCTCCTGGTAAACCTCCAGCAGAATCTCACGCACGCGCACCGGATCAATATCCAGCGGGAAGGTCAACATAATGGTCACAACACCCTGTGCATTGCCCATGGTGGCGTTACGCACGTTCTGTGAGATGAACTGTGAGTTCGGCACAATCACCGTGGATTTATCACTCAGCTGAATCTCGGTGGCGCGCACATTGATACGGCGAATATCCCCTTCAATGCCGCTGATACTCACCAGATCGCCCACTTTTACCGGGCGCTCGGTTAACAGAATCAAACCGGAGATAAAGTTCTTCACGATCTCCTGTAAGCCGAAACCGATACCGACCGACAAGGCACTGACGATCCACGCCAGTTTGTTCCACTGCAGGCCCATGATCGACAGCGTCAGCAGAATGATCAGCACATAGCCTATATTGCTGAACAGCGTCACCAGCGACACGCGCATGCCCACGTCCATGGTGGTTTTTGGCAGGAAATCTTTATCCAGCCAGCGACGCACCGAACGCAGCACGTAGATGCCCACCACCAGACACAGAATGGCATTCACCATATGCGCCGGCACGATGTTCAACGACTCCAGCCCTTTGCCGCCCCAGAACTCAATCACTTTCTGAATCAGCTCGATCGGCGTTGAAGAGGCGAAGGTGCCGTTTAGCAACGCCAGCACCACAATACCGATCAGTGCGGTTTTACCTATCGCGCCCAGCAGCGTAGCCGCCTGCTGCAGATGGCGTTCATCAATGTTTAACGAGGTCTGCAGACGTTTGCCGGTGGCGTTGTTAGTAGAAAACAGGCTTTCACAGCCGTCATTGATCAAATGGCTGAGGAAGTAGAACGAGCCAAACAGAATGCCGCACCAAATCACCTCATAACCGAGGAAGCGGGCCAGCGTGACATAACCGATGATCAACGAAATCAGAATCGCCAGCGCGGTCAGGGTCAACGCCAGCTGAACCAGCCCAACGATAGTGGGACGCGCTTCCGCTGGATTCCCCTCTTGCGCCAGGCGACGGCGCACGCGGTTGGTACGCATGCTAATCGCCAGGCCGGTGGTACCAATCAACAGCGCCGTCAGGCCGTTGGCGAAGATGGTGGTGTTCAGGCTGGTGCCGACGCTGTAGTTAAAGGACTCTGCGGTCTGGAAAATAAACACCAGCGCAGCGGTAATCGGCGGGAACGGCTTCAGCGCCTGCGCGACTTCATTGGAGATGCTTGGCAATCGCCAGCTCGGACGGCGCGTCGACAGGAAAGCTCGGCCCAAACCGGCGATCAAACCGCAATAGACGCTGAGTTGTACCAGACGCTCAACAAAATCCTGCACGTCAGTCGAGACTTCATCACGACGGGTAAACGCCAGCGCGATAAAGTTAAAGGTCAGCACCACCGCGGCCAAGGTGGTCAGCGCAATCGCTGCCGCCAGGAAACTACGGCGCAAACGCCCTTCCGGCATTTTGTGGATGCTCACCCAGGCGAGAAACTCTTCGCTGTAACGACGCCCCAGCGTCATCACCAGCATGGCCGCAATCAACCAGCCGATAGTGCCAAAGCGCCAGCCAGGCTCCCAGGAGAGTGCAGCGGTGTCCTGCAATTCAGCGATAAAGTCGCTGATTTTCTCGCCATCTAAATCCTGACGGCTGACCATGGGCGCCCAAAAGCGCGGCCCCAGGATGCTACCAGAGTTCAGCGCCAGCTGGCTCTTCAACTGATCACGGCGCAGGTTGACGATCTGGGAGGAAAGCACCAGCGCGCCATTTTTAATGCCATCGGCCTGCTTGATTTGATCGTCCAGTTTACTTTTCTGGCTCTCCAGCGAGGCGCGTTTGCGCGTCACTTCCGGCGTTTCTTTCACGCCACTGTCCGGTTTCGGTGCCGGCCCCAGTACCGCTAGCTGCGCATCCAGTTGCTGACGCTGCGGGATCAGCGCCTGGCCTAAAGTTTCTGCGTTACCGGATAGCTCCAGCGCCATCTCATTGAGCTGGTTGAGCTGGCTCTCATTGGTATCGCCTGACACCTGGCCTTTAATCTTGTCGAGGATTTTCTGCATTTTCGGCAGCTCAACCGCAGGATTGACCTTTGGTGCGGCGTCCTCTTGCTGAGCCGCGGCGGCAGTGTTGTCATCCGCGTAGCTCAGTGCCGGGCTTAACAGCACCAGCAGCAGTATAAATGGGGTAAATAGCGAACGAAGCTTGTACATATGAGTGAGATTCCAGCGCAATGACAGCCGATAAATGCCAGTTAACTTTAGATGGCGGCCAGTGTAGAGCGTAGCCGAAGCGGAAACTATAGGAATGAAGCGCGAAAACATTGGTGCTGACGATTAGGGATTTTTTTGGTCATTCGGAAGGACTTATCCCGCCAATCGGAAGCACTCACAGACGCACAATCCATTGTGCATCTGTGAAGGGAAACAGACGTCGTGATTATTCGTTGCTGGCCGTTTGCGACGATTTCTGCTTCTTGTAGGCCAGCGCCGCTGCCGGAACCGGTGCCGCTTTGCCGGTTTCCAGCCAGTCGCGCAGACGGTTGGCATCGGCAAAGTGGGTGTACTTGCCAAACGCATCCAGTACCACCAGCGCCACCGGACGGTTATTGATCACCGTGCGCATCACCAGGCAGTGGCCGGCTTCATCGGTATAACCGGTTTTAGTCAATGCGATACGCCAGTCGTTTTTGTACACCAGGTGATTGGTGTTACGGAACGGCAGCGCATAGTTCGGATGCTTGAACACCGCCGTATCCTCTTTGGTGGTGCTCAGTTCACCAATCAACGGATATTGACGCGTGGCTTTTGCCAGCTTGATCAAGTCTTCCGCATTGGAGACGTTGTGAATCGACAAACCTGTCGGTTCAACATAGTGGGTATGCGTCATGCCCAGCGCACGCGCTTTGGCATTCATCGCGCGGATAAAGGCGTCATAGCCACCTGGATAGTGATGCGCCAGGCTGGCGGCAGCACGGTTTTCCGATGACATCAGCGCCAGCAGCAGCATATTGCGGCGGCTGATTTCACTGTTCAATTTGACGCGCGAGAACACACCGCGCATCTCTGGCGTGTGGCTGATATCCACCGACAGCATCTCGTCCATCGGCAGTTTCGCATCCAGCACCACCATTGCAGTCATCAGCTTGGTGAGTGACGCGATAGGCCGCACACGATCCGGATGGCTGGAGAACAGCACTTTATTGGTTTCAAGATCGACAATCATGGCACTGCCGGAGGCGATTTGCGGTTGGGCAATCGGCGCCAGATTAGACAGCGCAGCAGGCGCGGCCAGTGCCGGAGTGACAGCTGCCGGTGCGGCGACAAACAGCGCCAGCGACAGCAAGGAAATACGCATTTTTACAGACATCGTGTCAAAAAAATCCGGTAGGGAGTTTTGCGCCGTGTTTAAGACACAGGCCGCGCGCATCAAACCAGACGGGATGCGGGCTGGCAGCAGCATAATACGCGCTTATCTGCGAAATTTCTTAGGTAGATTGTTTCTGAGCGTTAAAAAAACGGGAGACCTAATGGCCCCCCGTTCACGGTGTCGTTGCAGGTTAGAACAATCGTGGTCCGTAACCCCACAACACCACGGTCAGTGCCAGCAGCACTTCAAACACCAGCACACCAATCGCCAGTGTCGATCCTGAGAAGCGCATGCTCTCTTCACGATCAATATTGAGGAACACCGGAATGCCGATGTACAGCAGATAGCCGGTATAGAGTAACGCCACCGCGCCGACCAACACACACAGCCACACCAGCGGATAAAGAGCCACCAGCCCACTAATAAACAACGGGGTAGCGACATAGCCAGCAAACACGGTACAGCGCTGAACGCTGGGACGCTGCGGATAATCGCGCGCCATCCAATGAATGACGCGGCCCATCACCGCCACGCCGCCTAAGATAATCAGATAGAAAAGAATGCCGAGACCGATGCCGGTCAGCAGGTTGAGTTGCACGAACTGCCCTTCGCCCAGATTCCAGCCCAGTTGTGTGGTACCGATAAAGGCACAGATCACCGGGATCGCTGCCATCATCAAAACATGGTGGGTGTAGTGGTGCGAAACGCTCTCGTTTTCTTGCTTGATATCGCGCATTTCCTGGTTAGGATGCGCCAGAAGACCCCAGACATGATTCATAAAATCACTCCTCTGATGCGACGGGCTGCCACTTCAGCGATCAGGCTGTCTCACTCAGGCAGCTTCCCTTCAAGTATAATCGGCGCGGCTGTTTTTGCGGACAGCGGCACAAAAAAAGCCTCTGGCGTATAAACTGTTACCTGAATCACTCGCGACAGGGAGGAAAATTTGCATCTCGATATCAATGGATTAATTACGCAGTACGGCTATCTGGCGTTGCTGATTGGCTGTATCGCGGAAGGGGAAACTTTTACCCTGCTGGGCGGCGTGGCGGCGCATGAAGGCCTGCTGCACTTCACCGGCGTGGTGCTGGCCGCGATGGTGGGAGGAATTATCGGCGATCAGCTGCTGTTCTGGCTGGGCCGTCGCTACGGTACGCGCATTCTACGCCGTTTCCGTAAACATGAAGATACCATTCGTAAAGCCAATCGCCTGATTCAGAAGCGCCCGAGTCTGTTTGTGATTGGCGTGCGCTTTATGTACGGCTTCCGCATTATTGGCCCGATCATTATCGGTACCAGCCGGTTAAAACCGCTGCGCTTCTTTGTGCTCAACGTGATAGGCGCCGCGCTCTGGTCGCTGATCTTTGTCACCCTGGGTTACTTCGCCGGGGAGATCATTACTCCGTGGCTGCATAAACTCGACCAGCATCTTAAACATTTGCTGTGGCTGGTGGCGGCGATTGTGTTCGGCATCGCGCTGCGTTACGTGATTCGCCGCTGGAACCGCCGCCGGGCGGATTAGTGGTGACAACCTTTAAACTGTGGGTTGGCCAACATAAAGCCACCGTCAACAATAAACGATTGTCCGGTGGTATAGGTCGCCCATTCCGAACACAACCACGCGACTAAACTTGCCACTTCACGCGTATCGCCGGGCCGTCCAATCGGAATTTCCGGCATACGTGTGCTGCGCGCCTGATCGTCAGTCAGATGGTTCATCGCAGTAGCAATCGCGCCCGGTGCAACCGCATTCACCAGAATGTGATGGGGCAACAAACTCAGCGCCATCGATTTGGTCAGACCGCCGAGCGCATGTTTCGCCGCGGTGTAAGCGGTGGCATCCGGCAATGGAGTGTGTTCATGCACTGAAGTGATGTTAATGATGCGCCCGCCATCGCCCTGATCGACCATATGGCGGGCGGCGATCTGTCCGCAGATAAATGAACCATCCACATCGACGCTGAACGTTTTCCGCCAATCTTCAAAGGTGACGTCGAGAAAATCGGCTTTCATCATCACGCCCGCATTGTTGACCAATACGTCAATGCGACCCAGTGAATTGATGAGCTGCGCCAGTTGCTTGCCCCCTTCTTGCGGGTCGGAGAGATCCAGCTGCCGCACCTGTGCGGTTTGCCCTTTGCTTTCGACCAGTCGCGCTGTTTCCTGCGCCCCCGCCTCATCTGAGCGCCAGGTGATCCCTAACGTGTAGCCCGCTTCGGCCAGCATGACGGCACAGCTGCGGCCAATGCCGGAATCGGATGCGGTAACCACGGCCACTTTCTGTTTGCCCAGTGCCATAACATTCTCCTGCGTGATGGGTGTCCTCACAGTATAGAAGTTATCGATCTGTGCCTCGGATCAGCCGAAAAAACCCTTTCGTCTATAGTTAACAATCAGATGCAGTCAAGGAGGCAGGATGAGCAAAATTAAACGCAGAATTGATGATCACGGCGTGATTGGGGATTTACGGACCTGTGCATTGATCGCCAATGAGGGCACCATTGATTATCTCTGCTGGCCCGAGTTAGACAGCCCATCCGTGTTTGCTGCGTTGCTGGATGGCGATGATGCCGGTCTGTTCTCACTGGCACCCGACTGGAAAAATGCGCGCCAGCAGCAGCTCTATCTGCCGGACACCAATATTTTACAGACGCGCTGGTTGGGCGATGCGGGCGTGGCGGAGATCACCGATTACATGCCGATCTGCGACCAGCCCAATAAAGTGCCGCGACTGGTACGTCGGGTCAAAATGGTGCGCGGCTCGGCCACCTTCAATTTGCTGTGCGCCCCGCGCCATGATTATGCCCGTGCTGAAACCCATACCGAACTGCGCCCCGGTGGCGTGGCCTTTCTTGCTGAAGGCCAGCCCGCGTTACGGCTGAGTGCTACGGTGGTGATGACCCGTGAAAACCACAGTGCAGTTGCCGAATTTACCCTCAAAGCCGGGGAATCTGCTGAGTTTGTATTTGGCAGCGATGACGATCCCTTCGTGGCGGAGATTGCCACTGAACAGTGCTTCAGCGACACACTGGCCTACTGGCGGCGCTGGAGCAGCCACAGTACGTATCGCGGACGCTGGCAGGAAATGGTGACGCGATCCGCACTGGCACTCAAACTACTTACCTCGAAACAGCACGGTTCGATTGCGGCTGCAGCAACCTTTGGTTTGCCGGAAGAGTTAGGCGGCGAGCGCAATTGGGATTATCGCGCCTCGTGGATTCGGGATGCCTCCTTCAGCATGTATGCGCTGATGCGGCTGGGCTATGTGGAAGAAGCGCGAGACTTCACCCACTGGGTGGGGCGTTGCGTCGAGCACAGCCATGACGACACGCCGCACCTGCAGGTGATGTATCGCCTGGACAGCGGCACCGAACTGCATGAAACCGAGTTGCTCAATCTTTCCGGCTATGCCAACTCGCGCCCGGTGCGCATCGGCAATGATGCGTGGCGGCAGACCCAGCTGGATATTTACGGCGAACTGATGGATGCCATTTACCTTGCCAATAAATACGGTGAAGCCATTTCACAACGTGGCTGGCGGCATGTGTCCGACATGATTGATTATGTCTGCGGCAACTGGAACCAGCCCGATGCCGGTATCTGGGAGATGCGCGGTGAGCCGGAGCACTTTCTGCATTCGCGCCTGATGTGCTGGGTGGCGTTGGATCGCGCCCTGCGTCTCGGTCTGAAGCGTTCATTGCCGATGCCCTATGAGCGCTGGGATCGTGTGCGCAGTGAAATTCGCGACGACATCTGGCAAAACTTCTGGAACCCGGAACTGGGCCATTTCACTGCCACACGCGGCGGCAAGTTCCTGGACGCATCCATGCTGTTGATGCCGCTGGTGCGCTTTGTCAGCTCCACCGATCCTGACTGGATCGCCACCCTTGACGCGATTAAAACCCACCTGGTGAGCGACGGTTTAGTGCGCCGCTATAACATTAGCGAAACGCCTGCCGATGCCTTAACCGGGGGTGAAGGTTCCTTTGCCGCCTGTTCCTTCTGGTATGTGGAGTGTCTGGCGCGGGCCGGGCGCGTGCATGAGGCGCATTTTGAGTTTGAAAAGCTGCTGAGCTATGCCAATCCCCTGGGATTGTACGCCGAGGAATTTACTACGCATGGCGAAGCGCTGGGGAATATGCCGCAGGCGCTGTCGCATCTGGCGTTAATCAGTGCCGCTTTTTTCCTCAATCGTAAATTGAGTAATGAAGTGACGCTGTGGCAGCCTTAAGAAAATTCACATTTTGGGCGGTACGGCAACGAGATGGGTCGGGAAATGCCCACTAATTAAGTAAAGTATCATCAGCCTTTGAAAATCCTGATTCCCATCACTGCGCCTATGCACATATAATGCGCACCGGGTCATTGAGACCAAGATGGATTCGACACACTGACAAGCCTGAAACACGGCTATAACGACTTGAAAAACATGAAAAAGAGCATTCGCGCGTTCGCTTCACTTGCTTTAGTACTGGCGGCGTTCAGCCAGTCGGCATTCGCAGTAGTGTATCCGCTGCCAGCGGCTAACAGCCGTTTGATCGGCGAAAACCTTGAAATCACCGTGCCTGATGACAGCCGACTTCCGCTGGAAGCCTTCGCTGCTCAGTACCAGATGGGCCTCAGCAACATGCTGGAAGCCAATCCGGGCGTTGATGTTTATCTGCCAAAAGCGGGCACCAAAATGGTGATCCCTCAGCAGTTGATCCTGCCTGACGCCCCGCGTGAAGGCATCGTGATCAACAGCGCGGAAATGCGTCTTTACTATTATCCGAAAGGCACCAAGACCGTGGTTGTGCTGCCAATCGGTATCGGCGAACTGGGCAAAGACACGCCAGTGAACTGGACTACGACGGTTCAGCGTAAAAAAGCCGGTCCAACCTGGACGCCGACCAAAGCGATGCACGCAGAATACGCATCACGTGGCGAAAGCATTCCAGCGGTATTCCCGGCAGGTCCGGATAACCCGATGGGCCTGTATGCGCTGTATATCGGCCGCCTGTACGCAGTTCACGGTACTAACGCCAACTTCGGTATCGGTTTACGCGTGAGCCACGGCTGTGTGCGTCTGCGTGCTGACGACATCAAATGGCTGTTCGACAACGTGCCGGTTGGTACTCGCGTACAGTTTATCGATCAGCCGGTGAAAGCCACCGTTGAGCCAGATGGTTCTCGCTATGTAGAAGTGCACAACCCACTCTCTACTACCGAAGAGCAGTTCAACTCACGTGAAGTGGTGCCGATTACACTGACCGCTGCTGTGACCAAAGTGATTGCCGATGGCAGCACTAACCAGGATGCAGTGAACAACGCTATCCAGGCGCGTAACGGTATGCCAGTTAAGATCAATGGCCCGCAGGGTGAAGTGATGCCTGCGCCGGTGCCGGTACAGGAATCTTCTGACGCCACGCCGAAAGAAGAGCCGATGACTCCGCAAGGTGCCAGCGGCGTTGCACCGCAGAGTGATGTGGCTCCGGCTGCTCAGCCTGCACCAGCGACCGGCAACAGCCTGTAATCGCTGACTCGCCATCCAGTAAAAAGCCAGCCCATTGCGGCTGGTTTTTTTATGAGCACAAAAACGTATTACCCGAATCGACTGACCACAAAATGGTGACTTATGTGGTCGTTCTGATCTATTACCTGTGTGCCCGGTAGTCCCTTGATGCGCGCCTGGATGCCTGGGCATCATTCCCGCCGCCGTCTCAGCGCCAGCCAGCCCGCCACCAGGGTAAACACCAGCACCACAATCACCAACAGTAAGAAGCCGTGCGGATTATTTGCCAGCGGAATCCCGCCCACGTTCATACCGAAAAAGCCGGCAATGATGTTAATCGGCAGCGCCAGCACGGTGATCACCGTCAGTAAAAACAGCGTGCGGTTACTCTGCTCCATCAAACTCGCGGCAATCTCTTCCTGCAACAAGCGAATGCGTTCCATCAGTCCCGCCAGGTCATTCAATGCCACGCTGAACTCTTCCGTAAAGATGCGCAATTCACTGAGCGGTTCGCGCTTAAGCCACTTTGGTGGCCGATTTAACAAACGAAATAGCGCGGCGGGTTCCGGTGCCAGCAAACGCTGCACACGCAGTAGCATACGGCGTAAATGGCCCAACTCACTGCGGTTGGTTTTAATCGCTGCACTGAGCAAACGCTCTTCAATGGCATCCACCGCCTGACTGGAGCGACGCACCACTTGCTCCAATTGCGCTTCCTGCTCACCCAGCAACCACAACAGCATCGCATCCGGCTCGGCGAACGGGAGACGATCAATTTGCTGATGCATGCGTTCAATCATTCCCACCGGGCGATAACGCGCGGTGACAATGGTGTGCGCACAGCACCAAATCCACAACGTCGCGTTCTGTGTGCTGCGCTCTTCTTTGCTGAACGTCACATCATTGAGCACCGCCAGCAGCGCATCGTTTTGATGGGCCAAACGTGTGCGCGGTGAAGCAGAATGGATCTCATCGAAAAAATCATCGTCTACATTAAAGTGGTCCTGAACCCAGCGCTCGGCACGGGCATGATTCAGGTTGATGTGTAGCCAAAGAAAATAGGATTCCGGCAAATCTTGCTGCGCGAGCTGCGAAGCTTCACGCGCGTTGAGCCGCTGTGGCGGTGCTTCCGGCGTGAACAGATAGCCATGAATAAGACCGGCCACTTCATTATTGAAGTCCGGCAATGAGGCAAGCGGCAAGACAGGCTGGAGCATGGCAGCGTGAGGATCCCGAAGCGGTCAGATCCACAGACTGCGACAGCCGTGTTACAGCAAGATGACAGAGCGTGATCGCGATCATCATTCTGTCATACAAACCACGTATCACACTGCGGGTAACGGATGCCAATCGAGCATCGTCAATCCACACCGGGGTGTGTTATGGCTGAAAACAGTTTACCTGCATCTACATCAACATCATCGTCCCAAAACGGACGCCCGAATCTTAACCAGGGCAACGGAAAAATCTCACGCATCATCTTCCTGATCCTGCTGTGCGGCGGCCTGCTGTTCACCGCCATCAACCTGTTTAATGACGTGGAGGAGACCGGCGCGCCTGTCACCAGCTATACGCCGTTCCTGCTGCTGGGCGTGGCTTTAGTGATTGCGCTCGGCTTTGAGTTTGTTAACGGCTTCCACGATACCGCCAATGCGGTCGCCACCGTGATTTATACCCATTCGCTGTCGCCGGGTGTGGCCGTGGTGTGGTCTGGCTTCTGCAACTTCCTCGGCGTGTTGCTCTCCAGCGGCGTGGTGGCGTTTGGCATTATCTCGCTGCTGCCAGTGGAGCTGATTCTGCAGGCAGGCAGCGGCAACGGCTTCGCCATGGTGTATGCGCTGCTGTTCTCGGCCATCATCTGGAACCTTGGCACCTGGTATTTCGGCCTGCCAGCCTCCTCTTCGCATACGCTGATCGGTTCGATCATCGGCGTGGGCGTGGCGAATGCCCTGCTGCACGGTCGTAGTGGTACCAGCGGTGTGGATTGGGATCAGGCGATCAAAGTGGGTTACGCCCTGCTGCTGTCGCCGATTGTCGGCTTTATCTGTGCGGCGCTCCTGCTGCTGGCGATGAAGGCCTTTATCCGCAACCGCCAGCTGTATGAAGCACCAAAGGGCAATCAGCCTCCACCGGCATGGATTCGCGGCCTGCTGATCCTGACCTGTACCGGCGTCTCTTTCGCTCACGGCTCAAACGACGGTCAGAAAGGCATGGGCCTCATCATGCTGATTCTGGTCGGCACCATGCCGATTGCCTACGCCCTGAACCGTTCGCTGCCGCCGGATCAAATCCCGCGCGTGGCCGCGTTAACTCAGGTCACTGAACAGCAGCTGCTAACGCTGCAACCGGCACCGGCTGCAGTGCCCGCACCGCGTGAAGTACTGACCGAGTTTGTGCGCACCAGCCAGAACCGCCCTCAGGTACTCCCTGCCCTTGGCATGATGCTGGGCGATATCGGCGACCAGATCCGTCGTTATGGTGCGGTGGAGAATATCCCGGCGCAGGCGGTGACCAACACCCGTAACGATATGTATCTTGCCTCCGAAACTATCAAACATCTGCAATCGGCCAAAGTCGCGCTGCCGGAAGAGATTGCCAGCAATCTCACTGCGGTGAAGAAAGAGCTGGATGCCGCCACGCGCTTCATCCCGATGTGGGTGAAAGTGGTGGTCGCGATTGCCCTTGGCCTTGGCACCATGGTGGGCTGGCGTCGCATTGTGGTCACCGTCGGTGAGCGCATCGGCAAAACCCATCTGACCTACGCACAGGGTGCCAGTGCGGAGCTGGTGGCGATGGCGACCATCGGCGCAGCGGATGTCTTCGGCTTGCCGGTTTCCACTACGCACGTGCTGTCATCAGGCGTAGCGGGTTCAATGGCCGCCAACAAATCTGGTCTGCAGCTCTCAACGATTCGTAACCTCGCGCTGGCGTGGGTACTGACGCTGCCGGTCTCGGTCTTACTTTCAGGGCTGCTTTACGCTCTGTTTATTCATCTGTAACGGGGAAAAGTCATGGCGACACACGACAATAGCTTCCACAGCGAGACCTTTAATACGCGTCTGCTGCAGGAGTTTTACGACAGCTACGACGAAGAGCTGGAAATGGAGCTGGACGATCTACGCTTCAATGATAATGGTGAGCCACAGCAGGAAGGCGATAAGGCCTTTCGCCGCCGCTACTTCCGTGAGCTGCTGCATCTGCAGGGCGAGCTGGTGAAGTTACAGGATTGGGTGATGCGTACCGGACATCGCGTGGTGATTTTGTTTGAAGGCCGTGATGCCGCCGGGAAAGGCGGGGTGATCAAGCGTATCACCCAGCGTTTAAACCCGCGCACCTGTCGCGTCGCCGCCCTGCCCGCACCGAACGATCGTGAGAAAACACAGTGGTATTTCCAGCGCTACATCGCTCACTTGCCTGCAGCAGGTGAAATTGTGATGTTTGACCGCAGCTGGTACAACCGCGCAGGTGTTGAGCGCGTGATGGGCTTCTGTAACGAAGCCGAAGTGGAAGAGTTTTACCGCAGCGTGCCGGAATTCGAAAAAATGCTGACCCGCAGCGGCATTCAGATCATCAAATACTGGTTCTCGATTACCGATGAAGAGCAGGAGCTGCGCTTCCTGAGCCGCATCCACGATCCGCTGAAACAGTGGAAATTGAGCCCGATGGACCTCGAAAGTCGTCGTCGCTGGGAAGATTACACCGAAGCCAAAGAAGAGATGCTGGAGCGCACCCATATTCCTGAAGCGCCATGGTGGGTAGTGCAAGGTGTGGATAAGAAACGTGCGCGCCTGAACTGCATCAGCCATCTGCTGCAACAGGTGCCCTACGAAGAGAGCGAGAGCAAAACCATTATGTTACCGACGCGCGAACGTCATGAAGATTATCGCCGCGCGCCAGTGCCAGAAAACATGGTGGTACCTGAGAAATTTTAATGAACAGTTTGCACGGCTGCCTGGCGGCCGTGCTGCTGTTGCAAACGCAATGTAATGGCAAATGCGCCTAGCACCATCAGGGCCGCCGCCAGATACACCGACTGCATCCCCCAATGACCAATCAGCAACCCCGCCACCGGCCCCGTCAATCCCAGCCCTAAATCGAGAAACGCCGAATACGTCCCCAACGCCGATCCCTGATCCTGTTGCTGCACGCGTTTAACGGCTTCCACACCCAGCGCCGGGAACACCAGCGAGAAACCACCGCCGGTCAGGAACGCGCCGATATCCACCAGCCAGCTGCTGTCGGCCTGCCAGATTAACAGCAGACCGGCACACTCCAGCACAAACGACACCAGCGACACTTTCAACCCGCCAAAACGGGTGATATAGCGGCCGCCGGCGAGTCGCACCAGCACAAAGCCCAGGCTGAACAAAGTCAGGGCAAAGGCGGCGCCGCTCCAGTCGCGGCTGGCAAAATAGAGCGTGATAAACGTCGAGATGACGCCAAAGCCGATGGTGCCGAAGCCCAGTGCCAGCCCGAACAGCCAGACCCGGCTGACCACGCGATGAAAAGGAATACGCACGCCCGCTGTGACGCTGACCGCCGCCTTACGACTCGCCATGCAGAAACCGATCACGCCCATCAACGCCACGAGTCCGGCAAACCCACTGAGGCCGAACATTTGATTGAGCAGCACCCCGAGCGGTGCGCCTATCGCCATCGCAAAGTAGGTGGCAACGCCATTCCAGGAGATCACACGCGCCGTCTGCAGCGGTCCGACAAGGTTCATCCCCCACAGTGTCGAACCCGTGCTGCTAAAGCTTTCTCCCACGCCCAAAAACAGCCTACCCAGCGCTAAAAGCGCCAGACTCAGCATGGGTGTTGCGGTAAATAACGCGGCGAGAAGAGAGAGCACGCCGCTCATGCCGCAGCACACCAATCCCATCATCACCACGCGTTTCGGGCCATAGCGATCGGCCAGGCGGCCCGAATGCGGACGACTGAGCAGCGTGGCGAAGTACTGCAGGCTGATGATCAGCCCGGCGATGAACGAGCTGAAACCCAGCTGGTTATGCACAAATCCCGGCAGCACCGCGAGCGGCAGCCCTACTGAGAGATAGCAGAAGAAGGTGAAGACAATAACGGAAATGATGCGTTTATTTAACTGAGCATGACTCAGTACAGCGGCGTCAGACATAAGTGATGGCATTACAAATGAATGTGAAACGCTACTATAGCGCAATTAGCGTTGAGCTTGAACCTGACTTTACCTGGAACTGTGTCATGGCTTAATTCTGTATATTTCTATTATCGCTTTTATTGAAATATCGTCCCGGTAATTTCACTTTCCATTAATAATCAAACTTAATTCAATTTCATTTACGCATTGTTCTGACAAATCTGAAAAAAAACAATAATCGGAAAACAATTAACCAAAAACATTCCATTAAAAGAGCAGCAAAACCAACTGTTAATCTCTTCAGGTCGAATGAGTGCAGAGAGAGGCGCGCGCAATCATTCACATTAAGACATAGATCCCGCCCCTGATTGCCTTTAGGTTACAGATTATTCAATCAAACTTTGATCGTTACTTTCGGTGCGTAATCTAGATGATGACGTGGAACCCTCGCACCTGATTAACCCCATCTCTAACCTCTGTTCATTCTGTTCCCTACCGACCAGGAGAGATTATGAAGATAATCACCAGTGGAAGCGGATATCCTGAAAAAAGAAATATCATCACCAACCCACATAATAAGTATATTGATTGTCGCAAAAAGAATATCTACTTCTATTTAAATGCCGTCAGAGCAAGAATCTTACATAAAAATAAACAATTTATTTTTCTCCCGCTTCCCGGCTTGCTGCCACATGATGCGGATGTCATTCACCTCTTCAACGAAGTGGCCGGCACCAAAAGGAACTGGATCGCCACTTTTGAAACCGAAATCCCGCGCGTACTGCCGGTGCCTGGAGTGGCGAAGTTCGACAATCCTCAACTCAAGTCGCAACTGCAATTAATCGCCAGATCGGAATGCCTGACGTTAATTGCCATTTCTCAAGCGACGCTCGACATCCAGTTGAAGCTGCTCGACGCGTTTCCCGCTATCAAAGCCGCCGTCAGACACAAGCTCCACGTCCTGCATCCGCCGCAGCCGCTGCTGTGCGTCAAACCGCGTCTGATCTCGCCGGGAGAAATTCGTTTCATCTTTATCGGCAATGAGTTCTATCGCAAAGGCGGCGCGGAAGTGGTGCTGGCTATCTCCCAATTAACTGAAGAGGATGTGTTCACTCGCGGTCAGATTCAGGTGACGCTAATCGGTGACATCACGCAACGGCATAATATCGCCCACCGACATTTTCAGGATGATGAGGCGTTCTACGCGCGCATTGAACACCTCATCAAAATCTCGCCGCACATTCAGCATTTCACCACCCTGCCCAACAATCAGGTGCTGACCTTGCTGCAGCATTCGCACGTGGGATTGCTGCCCAGCTGGCAGGATACTTACGGCTTCTCGGTGCTGGAGATGCAAGCCAGTGGCTGTCCGGTGATCACCACCAACATTCGCGCCTTGCCGGAGATCAATCCACCCGGTACAGGGTGGCTGATTCAGCAGCCGGTCAATGACGAATATGAGTTAGTGGTGGATTCTCAGGAGAGCAAACTGCAGATACGCCGACAAATTGTGCAACAGCTTAAGGGGCATATCATTGATATTTTGAGTAATCCGGGCGTGATCACGCAATATTCTGCGCAATCACTGAAGCGAATTGCTGAGCAGCACGATCCGGGAAAATTCAGCGAGCAACTTGCTCACTTCTATTCAGCCAGCAAGCAGATGCACTACACAACGGCGTTTAAATGAGGAAGGGTTAAACCGGTGCGGTTAACTGAAGGGCGTGGCGTTCAATTGCCGTGGCAATCTCAGCAGATACGCGCAGAGTGCGGATCTCACTGAACAGCCCATCGGCTTCGTTATAGGCTTTACGCAGATAACCGAGCCACTGTTTGATGCGGGCGACGTGATACATGCCGGTATCGCCCTGCTTCTCCAGCTGCGTGTACTTCAGCAGCAGTTCGACCACATCCGGCCACGGCATCGGCGCTTCGTTGTATTTCACCACACGGCCGAGGTTCGGGATGTTGAGCGCACCGCGCCCCAGCATTACCGCATCGCAACCGGTGATGCGCAGACAGTCTTGCGCATCCTGCCAGCTCCAGATCTCACCGTTGGCGATCACCGGAATCGACAGACGCTGGCGAATTTCACCAATCGCCTGCCAGTTGATGCTCTCAGCGCGGTAGCCATCTTCTTTGGTGCGACCGTGCACCACCAGTTCGCTGGCACCGGCCTGCTGCACCGCGTCGGCAATTTCAAAGCGGCGCTCACCCGAATCCCATCCCAGACGCACTTTCACCGTGACGGGAAGGTGATCGGGCACGGCTTCACGCATTGCTTTCGCGCCGCGATAAATCAGCTCAGGATCTTTGAGTAAAGTGGCGCCGCCGCCGCTGCCGTTCACCAGTTTTGATGGACAGCCGCAGTTGAGATCGACGCCCCAGGAGCCGAGTTCTACTGCACGCGCGGCGTTTTCTGCCAGCCACTCAGGATATTGCCCGAGTAGCTGCATACGCACGCGCGTACCGGAAGCCGTTCGGCTGCTGTTGTGCAGCTCGGGACACAAACGGTAGAAGGATTTTACTGGCAGCAGCTGATCGACCACGCGTAAAAACTCAGTAACGCACAGATCATAATCATTTACCCCGGAGAGCAGTTCGCGTACCAGAGAATCCAGCACGCCCTCCATCGGCGCCAGTAATACCCTCATCGCGTTAGATGTTCCCGCTCTTTTTCGCTGCCGGACGACGACGACCGCTGTTGGCGGCTGGCGCGTTTTGAGCGGCACTGCTGCCCTGACGACGTGCAGGACGCGCTTCGCCCTGTGGACGTGCGCCATTGCCACCCTGTGGACGCTGACCGTTGCCGCTGTGCGGACGAGAGACGTTACCGCCCTGCCCACGCCCCTGGCCACCCTGACCGCGACCCTGCTGCTGGCGACCATTCTGGATCGGTTCCGCTTTGATGCTAGGGTCCACTTCGAAACCTTCCAGCTCAATGCGCGGAATCTCACGCTTCAGCAGGCGTTCGATATCACGCAGCAGTTTGTGTTCATCGACACACACCAGTGACAGCGCAGCGCCGGTTGCCGCAGCACGACCAGTACGACCAATACGGTGGACGTAATCTTCCGCCACGTTTGGCAGCTCGTAGTTCACCACGTGTGGTAATTCTTCGATATCCAGACCACGCGCGGCGATATCCGTTGCCACCAGCACACGAATGCCACCGGATTTGAAGTCAGCTAACGCACGGGTACGCGCGCCCTGGCTTTTGTTGCCGTGGATTGCCGCTGCGGTGATGCCATCTTTGTTCAACTGTTCAGCCAGATGGTTGGCGCCGTGTTTAGTACGGGTGAACACCAGCACTTGCTGCCAGTTATCGCGACCAATCATCAGCGACAGCAGTTCCCGCTTACGCTTCTTATCAACGAAGTGTACCTGCTGTGAAACTTGCTCAGAGGCGGTGTTACGACGCGCCACTTCCACCTGCTCCGGGTTGGTCAGCAGTTTTTCCGCCAGGGTTTTGATCTCATCCGAGAAAGTGGCAGAGAACAACAGATTCTGCCGTTTCGCTGGCAGACGCGCCAGTACACGGCGGATGTCATGGATGAAGCCCATATCGAGCATGCGATCCGCTTCATCCAGCACCAGAATCTCAACCTGTGACAGATCGACCGCATTTTGATGCGCCAGATCCAGCAGACGGCCTGGCGTCGCCACCAGCACATCCACACCCCCGCGCAGTTTCATCATCTGCGGGTTGATGCTCACGCCACCGAAGACCACCAGTGAGCGGATATTAAGATACTGACTGTATTCACGAACGTTCTCGCCCACCTGCGCCGCCAGTTCACGGGTTGGGGTGAGGATGAGTGCACGCACCGGACGGCGACCACGCGCCGTGCTCGGATTGGCAGAAAGACGCTGCAACAGTGGCAGCGTGAAACCGGCGGTTTTACCGGTACCGGTTTGGGCGCTCGCCAGCAGGTCACGACCCGCCAGCACCACGGGAATAGCCTGACGCTGAATCGGCGTCGGTTCCTGGTAGCCTTGTTCCGCTACCGCACGCAAAATATCGGCACTTAAGCCGAGAGAGTCAAATGACATGCAGGTGTATTACTCCGAACCGCCCTGTTCGCCGTCAGCGATGTAGTTTTCAGGGGGTATATGACGCAAGCCTGGTGGGCTCACGTGTGAAAAGGGCACAAACTACCATGCGTAAGGGCGGGAGTTTAGCAGGTTTCCGCTGCCACCGCGACTGACAATAGTCACGGCGCTGTAACATGATGTTGGTAGTCTTCCCGCTGTGGCACGAGTCGCGCCGTTGCTCTCTGTGACCGTTATTGCGCTGCGCATAACAAAAAAGGAGCCGCATGCGGCTCCTTTCGGTTCGCGACTGAGCTTTCGCTTAGCTGCGCTTTTTCTCCACGCGATGCGCGGGTTCTTTCGCCAGCAGTGATACCAGCGCCGGACCCACCAGCATCACCACGCCCAGGCAACCGATCAGCAGGTTGTTGTGGATGAAGCGGGAGATCAGGAACAGCGTCAGCATCGCCGCGCCGAAGTAGTACGTTGTTGTGACTTCTTCCAGCGCGTCACCCATGCGACGCAAACGGGCACTACGCTGCAGAGCCAGCATGGCGATAAACACCACTGCATAAGCTGCTACCAGGGTACTGCTCACTTCAACCAGCGCCTTGTGTTTCCAGCCCCAAACCAGCGCGGCGATCACCAGCAGGTGCATCGCAATATGCAAACAGGTTTGACCGGTAACGATCTGAACACGATTAGACCATTTCATTCTCTTCTCCTGGCAGACCCAACAGGTCGCCCAAGTGTATCTGGCTGCGGCCAGACGGATTTCCTCAATGTAAAGCAAATTTCGGATAACGCCCTAATTTTCTGCGCCCTTCACCATCCATTTGTGACAAAGACTACACTTTGTGCTGTTGATGATGAAAAGGAGCGCGTCGAAGTATGCCACAAAACACGCAAGGATTTTCATTTAAAGTCCTGACGATCAATACCCACAAGGGGTTCACCAGCTTTAACCGTCGCTTTATCCTGCCGGAATTGCGTGACGCAGTCCGCGCCACGTCGGCGGATATTGTCTTCCTGCAAGAGGTGATGGGCACCCACGCTATCCATTCGCTGCACATTGAGAACTGGCCGGAAAATTCTCATTACGAGTATCTGGCAGATACCATGTGGCATGATTTTGCCTATGGCCGTAACGCAGTTTATCCCGAGGGACATCACGGGAACGCGATATTGTCACGTTTCCCCATTATTGAATATGAAAATCTCGATATTTCTGTGGCGGGAAGCGAAAAGCGCGGCATGTTGCACTGTCAGATTCGCCTGCCGGATCGCCCCGATCCGCTGCATGTCATCTGTGTGCATTTAGGGCTCAAAGCGCAGCATCGTCAGGCACAGATGAAGATGATGAGCGATCGCATCAATGCCCTGCCGCACGATGCGCCGCTGGTGGTGGCCGGAGATTTCAACGACTGGCAAGTGCACGCCAACCGCTTCCTCAAGCGCAGCGCAGGGTTGCAGGAAGTGTTTAGCATGAAAAATGGTCGCCCGGCACGCACCTTCCCGGCACGTTTTCCGCTGCTGCGACTGGATCGTATCTATATCCGTAACGCCACCGTGAGCCAGCCCTGGGCGCTGCCGGTCAAACCCTGGTCTCACCTTTCCGATCACGCTCCCCTGGCCGTGGAGATTTTCCTATGAATTTCAGCTGGCGTGAGGGCAACCAGTTGCGGTTGCTGGAGAACGGCGAGCAGTTCTTCCCCTGCGTTTCAGCAGCCATTCAGCGTGCCGAGCGTTCGCTGCTGCTGGAGACGTTTATTCTGTTTGAGGATGACGTTGGCAACGCGCTGCATGGCGATCTGCTGGCGGCGGCGCAGCGTGGCGTCAAAGTCGAGGTGATGGTGGATGGCTACGGTTCACACGATCTCTCCGACGCCTTTGTGAACACGCTGACTGAAGCCGGCGTCCGTTTTCTCTATTATGATCCGCGTCCGCTGGTGCTGGGCATGCGCACCAACGTGTTCCGTCGTCTGCATCGTAAAATCGTGGTGGTCGATGATGCCCTCGCCTTTGTGGGCGGCATCAACTTCTCTGCAGAGCACAATACCGATTACGGCCCGGAGGCAAAGCAGGATTATGCGGTCGAGGTGACGGGGCCGGTGGTGCTGGATATTGCTCGCTATGTACAGCAGGCCATCGGTAGCAAGCAGACCACGCGACGCTGGTGGGGAGGACGTTCACAGCGGCTGGCGGTTAATGCGATGCCCGGTGAGGCACAGGTTTTGTTTGTTTATCGCGACAATGACGACCATCGCGACGACATTGAGCAGCACTATCTCGATATGCTGCGCAAGGCCAAACAGGACGTCATCATCGCTAATGCCTATTTCTTCCCTGGCTATCGCCTGTTACGTGAAATGCGCAGTGCCGCACAGCGTGGCGTGCGTGTACGGCTGATCGTGCAGGGTGAACCGGATATGCCGATTGTCAAAGTGGGCGCCGAAATGCTCTACAACTATCTGGTGGATGCCGGGGTTGAAGTCTATGAGTATTGCCGCCGCCCGCTGCACGGCAAAATTGCGGTGCAGGATCAGCACTGGGCCACCGTAGGCTCCAGCAATCTCGACCCACTGAGTTTATCGCTCAATCTGGAAGCCAATCTCATCGTGCACGATCGCACTTTCAATCAGACGCTGCGTGACAATCTGGAAACCCTGCTTCAGCACGATTGTGTGCGCGTGCAGGATGACAAATTGCCGCCGCGTACCTGGTGGCATCTCACCAAAAGTGTGATTGTGTTCCATTTCCTGCGTCACTTCCCGGCCATTGCCGGTTGGTTGCCCGCGCATACGCCTTTACTGGCGCAGGTTGATCCCCCGGTGCAACCAGAAATGGAAACCCAGGATCGGGTCGAAACCGGCAACGAAGGAGCGAAACCCTGATGAGCAAAAAACATTCTCGCTGGCAATGGACCAAGAAAATCCTCACCTGGCTGTTCTTTATTGCGGTGATCGTACTGCTGGTGATCTACGCGCGCAAAGTGAACTGGCAGGACGTGTATCAGGTGATCGTCGGCTACAACCGCTATGTGGTGCTGGGCGCAGCGGCGCTGGTGGTGGTCAGCTATCTCACCTATGGCGTGTATGACTTAATCGGTCGCGCCTACTGTGGACACAAGCTGGCGAAGCGTCAGGTGATGCTGGTGTCGTTTATCTGCTACGCCTTTAACCTGACGCTCAGCACCTGGGTCGGCGGCGTGGCGATGCGTTATCGCCTCTATTCCCGCCTCGGCCTGCCCGGTGGCACCATTACACGCATCTTTTCCATGAGCATCGCCACCAACTGGCTCGGCTATCTACTGCTGGCGGGCGTGGTGTTTGTCGCCGGCATGGTACCGATCCCGCCGCGTTGGTTTATTGGCGAAAACACTTTGCGCATTATTGGTGCCGTGCTGTTAGTACTGGTCGCGATTTATTTGTGGGCTTGTGCCTTTGCGAAAAAACGTCGCTGGACGATAAAGGGGCAACATTTACAGCTGCCCTCGCTGCGCATGGCGCTGATTCAGTTTGCCGTCTCCAGCGCGAACTGGCTGGTGATGGGCACCATTATCTGGCTGCTGCTGGCGCGTCAGGTGGATTATCCGCAGGTACTGGGGGTGTTACTGATCAGCAGTATTGCTGGAGTGATCATTCATATTCCGGCGGGCATCGGGGTGCTTGAAGCGGTATTTCTGGCGCTGCTGGCTGGCGAGCATGTTTCGCACGGCACCATCATTGCCGCCCTGCTGGCCTATCGCGTGCTGTACTTTATTTTGCCGCTGCTGCTGGCGCTGGTGTTGTATCTGATGCTGGAGAGTCGCGCAAAACATCTGCGGCAGAAGAATGAACAGAAGATGGCCAAATCGGACGCGGGATAACCGGGGAGAAATCACTCACGCGCGGTGGGCGCCCTCAATGGCGCCCCAACAAAATTCTGTGCAGATTTACATTGATGCATGTTGCCTGTCATGAATTGCGCCCCCTACAAGCATCCTGTTCGGATGTTGCAGGGGGCGCATTGATACCAGCCAGAAGCGGTGCTGCAGAGTTAACGGCGGTTGCCGAAAATACGCAGCAGCATCAGGAACAGGTTGATGAAATCGAGATACAGCGTCAGCGCACCCATGATCGAGTAGCGACGCAGATTCTCTTTGTCATTAACGTTGATGGTTTCACCAATCGATTTCAGTTTCTGGGTGTCATAAGCGGTCAGACCGACAAACACCACTACGCCGATGTAGGTGATCGCCCACATCAGCGCCGGGCTTTTCAGCCAGAAGTTCACCAGTGACGCCAGCACAATACCAATCAGCGCCATAAACAGCAGGCTGCCAAAGCGGCTGAGATCGCGCTTGGTGGTGTAACCGTAGAAGCTCATGGCACCGAACATGCCCGCCGTCACGAAGAAGGTGCTGGCGATAGATGAATAGGTGTAGACGAGGAAAATACTCGCCAGCGTCAGGCCCGTCAGCGCCGAATAGAGCATAAACAGCCCGGTGGCCAGGGTACTGCTCAGACGATGTACCATGCCCGACAGCACAAAGACCACCGCCAGCTGCACAATGATCAGCCCGAAGAAAGTGATGCGATTAGCAAACACCAGCTCCATCACCGCAGGTGTGCGCGCCGCAAACCAGGAAACAAAAGCGGTCAGCAGCAAACCACAGGTCATCCAGCCATAAACCTGTGCCATATAAGTCTGCAGCCCGGTTGACGCCTGCTGCACGATTGAATCATTACGTGGATATCGGTCCATGATGCACCTCTTTAAGTTAGACAAACGCTCTAAGTGTGGAGTCTACACCGCATTGCGTCAACGGCGCGTCAAGCACTGCTGATATCGGCCATTTACGCGCTGGGCAAACCAGGCGGTGGTCAGATTGCGGGTGATTTTCGGGCTCTCCAGTTTAATGCCCGGCAGCATCTCGCGCGGCAGGCGTTTACCGGCCATTTTATCAGCCAGAATAAACGTCTGCTTCCAGAGCGTGCTGTTGCTGAAGCTTTCCGTATCGCCCTTCTCCAGATCGCGACGGATCTCCCGATTGCTCATATCCAGCTGCTTGCTCAACGTGCGCACCGCTAATTCAGTGGAACCGGCTTGCTCGCTGCCGTACATAATTAAGTCACCATCCAGCGCCAGTTTGATGCCGCTGGCACGCGCCACTGCTGCCTGGAAAGCGGCGTTACGACTGGCGTACCATCCGGCATTGAAATCGGCAAAACGGTACAGCATCTGGCTGTAATCCGCCGGATAGCCGAGCAAATGCAGCGTACCGAAATAGATGCCGCCACGACGCGTGAAGACTTCACGGCGAATCGAGCCATCAATCGAATACGGATAACCTTTGGCATGCGCTTCGGCAAATTCAATGCTGACCTGCATCGGGCCGCCGGTGTGAATCGGATTGAGATTGCCAAACAGCTTCTGCCCCATCGGCACCATATCGATGAAATCATCGAAAATTGCGCTCAGCTCTTTCTCACTGCGCACCTTATCCAGTCGCGCGGCGTAGCTTTCCCCGGTGGGCGATTTAATCAGTAAGGCGGTGCGCACTAAGAACGCGGGAACGTGCACTTTGGCGGCGCGGCGGTCAATTTCACCCCAGGCGATTTTGGGTAAACCGGGCACAGGCGCATCGGCACTGAAATTGGACTCCTGATCGGTGACCGCGATCACCGCACAGACGTTACTGGCGCTGGGATCGATCTGCTGGACGCGAAACGCGGTGTAGATGTCGTCTGCCCAGGCGCTTTTTTGGCTGACATCGCTCGGCAGTAACTTTTGAATCTGAGATTTGACGTCGGCAGGTTGCCGCGCGGGGGCCTGCGGTTCTTTTTTGGTACTACATCCGGCCAGTACCAGCGCGGTGAGCAGCGCCGCGCCTTTGAGCATTTTAGTGGTATTCATCTTGTTCCCTGACAGGCCAGCAAAACCCGTACCTTAACGTTTTCAACTCGCTACGGCTATCAGAGCAGGTCGGTTTTACGCGCTACTTCCAGCGTTCGGCGGCTTGATGGTCGCTGTCGCGCGCATCGACCCAACGATCGCCCTGTTCGGTGGCTTCACGCTTCCAGAACGGCGCACGGGTTTTCAGGTAATCCATGATGAACTCGGTAGCAGCAAATGCGCTACTGCGATGGGCGCTGCTGACGCCCACAAACACAATTTCATCACCAGGGAACAGTTCGCCCACGCGATGGATCACCGTCACCTGCTGCAACGCCCAGCGCTGACGCGCCTCTTCGACTATTTCCGCCAGCGCTTTTTCTGTCATACCCGGATAGTGTTCCAGGGTTAAAGCGGCCACGCTGTCACCGAGATTGTGATTGCGCACTTTGCCGGTAAAGGTGACCACCGCGCCATCGCTGTCATGCGCGGCGAGTTGGCGATACTCCTCGCCGACATCAAAAGGCTCAACGCCAACGCGAATACGAGTGGCCATGCTCATCCTCCGGTGACCGGTGGGAAGAACGCCACTTCATCGCCCGCACGCAGCGGGTGGCTCATCGGTACCAGCGTCTGGTTGACCGCTGCCAGCAATTTGCCGGATTCGAGCGCCAGCGCCCAGCGATCGTTCCTCTCCGCCAGCGCTGCACGCAAGGTTGCTACATCCTGATATTCCGGTTTCAGCTCTAACGCGCTGGTGCCGGTCAATTCGCGCACCTGGGCAAAAAACAGCACCTTAATCATGTGCCACCGCCTGAAAATCGCCGGATTTGCCGCCGCTTTTGCTGAGCAAACGCAACTGATCGATCACGATATCTTTCTGCACCGCTTTGCACATGTCGTAAATGGTCAGCGCGGCCACCGATGCGGCGGTCAGCGCTTCCATTTCCACGCCGGTTTTTCCGGTCAGACGGCAACGAGAGGTGACGCGCACGCGGTTGTGCTCAGGCTCGGCCACCAGCGTCACTTCCACCTTGCTCAACATCAGCGGATGGCACAGCGGGATCAACTCCCAGGTGCGTTTCGCTGCCTGGATCCCGGCAATGCGCGCCGTGGCGAACACGTCGCCTTTATGATGGCTGCCGTCGATGATCATCTGCAGCGTTTCCGCGCTCATCAGCACCAGCGCTTCAGCCTGGGCTTCACGCACTGTTTCGTTTTTACCGGAGACATCCACCATGTGGGCTTCGCCGGCGGCATTGATATGAGTTAATGATGACATGCTTACAACTTCTTCAAATGAGAGACAAAATTACAAGGGCGCGTGCGTGCATCCAGCTGTTCTTCAATGATGCGTTCCCAGCCGCTGCGGCAGGCGTTGGTCGATCCCGGCACGGCAAAAATCAGCGTCTGATTCGCCAGCCCGGCGACCGCACGTGATTGCAGCGTGGAACTGCCAATCTCTTCGTATGAGATCATCCGGAACAGTTCGCCAAAGCCGTCGATTTCACGGTCGAACAGCGGCAGCAGCGCTTCCGGCGTGCTGTTTTTGCTGTTAAATCCGGTGCCGCCATTGACGATCACCACCTGCACATCATCACTGGCAATCCAGCGCGACACCGTGGCGCGAATGCGGTAACGGTTATCAGGCACGATCGCGCGATCCACCACCTGGTGCCCGGCTTCTGTCAGTGCCTCACGCAAGTAGTCGCCCGAGCTATCATTGCTGGCATCACGGCTGTCCGAGACGGTCATCACCGCCACATTCAAGGCGACAAACTCGCCGGTAGGTTTACCCATGGCTGTAACTCCTGTGTTTAGCCGCCAATGAAAGAGAGGTTTTGTGTGATGCCGGTGTTGCCCTGATGCAGGAAGTGCGTCTGCTTTTTCTGGCCGAGACTGTGGGCAATCCGCGCCTGTAATTCATCCTGCTGATCGTCCGATGCCAGTAAATCGCGCAGCGAAACACCGCCGTCGCCAAACAGGCACAGATGGAGATTGCCCATTGCCGACACGCGCAGACGGTTGCAGCTGGCGCAGAAATCTTTTTCGTAGGGCATGATTAAACCGACTTCGCCCTGATAGTCAGGATGGCGGAACACCTGCGCCGGACCGTCACTGCGTCCACGCGGCTGAAGCTGCCAACCCTGCATGATCAGTTGATCGCGAATCACCTCACCCGAGATGTGATGACGACGGAACAGATCACCGCCCTCGCCGGTTTCCATCAGTTCGATAAAGCGCAGCTGAATTGGACGGATGCGGATCCAGTCGAGGAAGGTCGCCAGGCTGTGGCTGTTGAGATCGCGCATCAGCACGCTGTTGACTTTGACCTTCTCGAACCCGGCGTCAAACGCGGCATCAATTCCGGCCATCACTTCCGCGAATTTGTCCTGGCCGGTGATGGCGTGAAACTGGCGCGCATCAAGGCTATCGACGCTGACGTTGATGTTGGTGAGTCCCGCGTCACGCCACGCACGAACATCACGCGCCAGGCGATAGCCGTTGGTGGTCACGGCGATCTGGCGTATGGCATCGTTTTCGCGCACCGCAGCGATGATATCGGTGAAGTCACGGCGCATAGAGGGTTCGCCGCCGGTCAGGCGCACTTTTTCCGTGCCCGCAGCCGCAAAGGCACGCGTCACGCGGCGAATCTCGTCCAGCGAGAGGAAACTTTTGTTGTGATTACCGTTCGGTCTATAGCCGTCTGGCAAACAGTAGGTACAACGGAAGTTACACACATCCGTGACCGACAGACGCAGATAGTAGAAGCTGCGCGCATAGGCATCTGTAAATTGTGGCACCTGAACACCTTTCCAAATACGGGAGATGCAGTCATTTCTTTCTGCACCCTGGCAGCGATGCTGCGGCCAGGCATCCATATCGTTATGACTTAGGCATGCAAGGCTTGGGAGTCTGTTGTCATTATGGACAACACGGTTAATTCGAATGGTAGCGCGATTTCTCCCTCGCATCCATCAGTGAATTTCGCTATATATATTGATATATAACGTTTTTTCACCGCATTATCGCCGCAGGATACGGTAAAATGCGCGACAGATATTGATACACATCACTTCAACTGCACGACAACCTGCAGTTGTCCGTTAAAAGGAACAGCATGAATCGTACCCTGGCAGATTTGGATCGCGTGGTAGCACTGGGCGGCGGGCACGGCCTGGGTCGTGTGATGTCGGCGCTGGCACCGCTGGGCTCACGCCTGACCGGCATCGTGACCACCACCGATAACGGCGGATCCACCGGACGCATTCGTCGTTCGGAAGGCGGTATTGCCTGGGGAGATATGCGTAATTGCCTGAACCAGTTAATCATGGAACCGAGCGTAGCCTCGGCAATGTTTGAGTACCGTTTTGCCGGTAACGGCGAACTGGCCGGTCACAACCTCGGTAATCTGATGCTCAAAGCGCTCGATCACCTTAGCGTGCGGCCGCTGGAAGCCATCAACATCATTCGCAATCTGCTCAAAGTCGATGCCTTCTTGATTCCGATGTCGGAGCAACCGGTAGACCTGGTGGCGCAGGATTGCGAAGGCAATATGGTGTATGGCGAAACGGCAATTGATGAAATGAAGCTACCGCCGCAAGAGTTGATGCTGCATCCCAATGTCACTCCCACTAAAGAAGCACTGGATGCGATTGCGGAAGCGGATTTGATCCTGATTGGCCCAGGCAGTTTTTACACCAGCCTGATGCCAATTCTGCTGATGGAGGAGATGGCACGCGCGCTGCGCCGTACGCCCGCCACCATGGTGTTTATTGGCAATCTTGGACGTGAGTTAAGCCCGGCCGCCAGCCTGACGGTGGCGGATAAACTGGCAATGATGGAAAAAGCCATCGGCAGGCGAGTGATTGATGCCGTGGTGGTCAGCCCGTCAGCGGACGTCAGCGGTGTGGAAGATCGCCTGATTGTACGCGAACCGCTGGAGGCCGCCGATATCAAGTATCGCCACGATCGCCAGCTGCTGCGGATTGCATTGGAACATGCGATTCAGGCGGTTTAACCTCGCGCAGGCAGTGCGCATAAATACGCACCTTACGAGGGCGAATGTTAAGTAGGGTCGCAATTCAGGCAGGACCTGGCACATAGGTAGCAGATCAGACCGGGCACATAGTTAACACGTATGTGCTCAGTCGATTTGAATGATACGTCTTTCTGCACGGTCAGGAAGCGGCAATAAACAACTCACGCAGTTGATGCAGCTGGTCACGCACGCTGGCCGCCTCTTCAAATTCCAGATTCTGCGCATGCTGCTGCATCTGCACCTCCAGCTCGTGAATTTTCTTCTGCATCGCCTGTGGCGTCAGTGCCAGATAGTTGGCTTCTTCTTCCGCCGCTACGCGTGAGGCGGTTTTGCCCTTGCCGCGTGTTTTCACCACGTTTTTGCCCAGCTCAAGAATATCGGTGATTTTCTTGTTGAGGCCTTGCGGCACAATGCCATTCTCTTCGTTGTAACGCTGCTGCTTCTCACGACGACGCTCGGTTTCGCCCATCGCGCGCTCCATCGAAGGGGTGATCTTATCGGCGTACAGAATCGCCTTACCGTTGATGTTACGCGCCGCACGGCCAATAGTCTGGATCAGTGAGCGTTCGGAACGCAGGAAGCCCTCTTTATCCGCATCGAGGATCGCCACCAGCGACACTTCCGGCATGTCGAGACCTTCGCGCAGTAAGTTGATGCCCACCAGCACATCGAACTCACCGAGACGCAAATCACGAATGATCTCCATACGTTCAACCGTATCGATATCGGAGTGCAGATAGCGCACCTTCTCGCCGTGCTCCACCAGATATTCGGTAAGATCTTCCGCCATGCGTTTGGTCAGCGTAGTGACCAGCACACGTTCATTGATCGCCACGCGTTTGCGAATTTCTGATAGTAAGTCATCCACCTGAGTGGCGACCGGACGCACTTCCAGAATCGGATCCAGTAGCCCGGTGGGACGTACCACCTGATCAATCACTTCGTCACCGGATTTTTCCAGCTCATAGTTACCCGGCGTGGCCGAAACATAGATGGTTTGCGGTGCCAGCGCTTCAAACTCTTCAAAACGCATCGGACGGTTATCCAGCGCCGAAGGCAAGCGGAAGCCATATTCTACCAGCGTCTCTTTACGTGCGCGGTCGCCGCGATACATGCCGCCAATCTGGGGGATGGTGACGTGCGATTCGTCCACCACCAGCAATCCATCGGCGGGCAGGTAGTCAAATAAGGTCGGCGGTGGCTCGCCCGGACCGCGACCCGAGAGATAGCGCGAGTAGTTTTCAATGCCAGAGCAGTAGCCGAGTTCGTTCATCATTTCGAGATCGAACTGGGTACGCTGGCTGATGCGCTGCTCTTCCAGCAGTTTATTGTTCTCCAGCAGCACCTTGCGACGATCCACCAGCTCGACTTTGATCTCTTCCATCGCCTGCAGAATACGTTCGCGTGGCGTCACGTAGTGCGTTTTCGGATAGATAGTGAAACGCGGGATCACGGACTCAATCTGCCCGGTCAACGGATCGAACAGCGACAGACGCTCAACTTCTTCGTCAAACAGTTCGACACGCAAGCCGATATCGTCGGATTCAGCCGGGAAGATGTCGATCACTTCGCCACGCACGCGGAAGGTGCCACGCTGGAACACCTGATCGTTGCGGGTATATTGCAGCTCCGCCAGACGGCGCAGAATGCTGCGCTGGTCGATAATCATGCCGCGCGTAAGGTGCAGCATCATTTTCAGATAGAGATCGGGATCGCCCAGGCCGTAAATCGCCGAGACCGAGGCCACCACAATCACATCACGGCGCTCCAGCATCGCTTTGGTGGCTGAGAGACGCATCTGTTCAATGTGTTCGTTGACCGCCGCATCCTTCTCAATAAAAGTGTCGGAACTCGGCACATAGGCTTCAGGCTGGTAGTAATCGTAATAAGAGACAAAAAACTCCACCGCGTTATCCGGGAAGAACTCTTTCATCTCACCGTATAACTGCGCCGCCAGCGTTTTATTGGGCGCCATCACCATCGTCGGCCGATTGAGGTCGGCAATCACGTTGGCGATGGTAAAGGTTTTGCCCGATCCGGTTACCCCGAGCAGGGTCTGATGCGCGAGCCCATCCTCCAGCCCCTCTTCAAGACGACGAATGGCCTCGGGCTGATCGCCTGAAGGTTTGAAATCAGAGTTGAGTTTGAAGGCTTTACTCATGGTTTTGCGGTTCCTGCAGAAGATGTCAGCGAGCAGGCTGATAATTCTACTCTGCTATGACGAATTTGCCAGAAAAAAATACTGGATATATTTACAGATATCTTGCACGATAACGGGGAAAGCAGCTGTCTCGCTTCAGTGCAATTTAAGCGGCAAAAGGCAAAAGCTTGTTGCGCAAGGTTATCCCCAGAGCCGTGACGCTTTTAACATTTGTCAAGAGAGCGTCATTAAATTGCAGTCCGATGACAAGGCAGAAAAATCTCAGGCTTGCTTTTAATTAACCTTCTGATTTTATTGGTAATGACTCAGAAGTCCAGTTTCGCAGCATAATGTATGCAGGCCGCGTATTTCCTCGCTTCCACGCGGTTTTCAGTCGCTAATGCACAAGGTTATCCACAGGAATAGTGGATAACTGAATCCAGCCCCGAGCCCATCAGCTGTGTATAATTTTCCCCGCTCTTATCCTGGCGTGCGAAATATTTTTTTTTTCGTTTTTTTTTCCGCCTGCCTTAAACCGCTTTAACTATCCTTTTGGCAAGTCAAGCACCATTGTTGTCGAAAAAACCGTACCTTAAGACCACTTATTTCTTCAGTGATTGCCTTATCAATGAACAGATGCACCAGAAACGTTAAGCATTCAGCACCGTCAAAGTGCAGTCAGGTTATTACTCAGTGGGATTATTAAGTATTTCTCACCTTTTAAGCCCGCTTTCGCTGGATTCTGACTCAGAATATCCCGTTCCATTAACCTGGCCTGGTAATTGCAGTAGTTTAACGATGGAGTGACGAGTCCATACGGCTTGCCTTGCAGGCCATCAACAGCAGTGTCCACCTTAATCGTGCACGACTGTATGCCAGACGACACAGAGCGGGAGCATTCAGGCAAATAATCTGGAAGGAGTATGTCAGATGCTGAGTTTACGTTCGGTGAATCAGTTTTACGGTCACAACCATATCCTGTGGGATGTGGATCTCGATCTGCCGCCCGGCACCTGTACGGGTGTGCTGGGCAGTCCTGGCATGGGCAAAACCACGCTGGTGAACTGCATTATGGGTCGCTTGCCCATTAACAGTGGCTCAATGATCTGGCAGGAAGATGGCTCGCCACCCGAGAATTTGTTGCTGCAGCCCGCCGAACAGCGTGCGCGCATGGGAATTGGCTATGTGCCGCAAGGTCGCCATATCTTTTCGCAGATGAGCGTGGAAGATAATTTAATGATCGCGCTGATGGCCGCTCAGGACGATCGCAGCCGTGCCATTCCTGAAATGGTGTTTGACCTGTTCCCGGCACTCTATTCCTTGCGTCATCAGCGCAGTGGCGAATTGCCGATGGATCAACAGCAGCAGCTGGCACTGGCGCGAGCATTGGTGCTGCAACCTAAACTGCTGATTCTGGATGAGCCGACCGAAGGAATGTCGCCGTGGCTGGAAGAGGAGATGGGCAACCTGATCCGCCGTCTTAATCGCGATTACGGCCTGACCATTTTACTGCTGGAGCAGCATGTCTCCTTCATCCGCCGCGTGGCAGACTATTTCCTGCTGCTTCACCGTGGTCGCAATGTGGCGCAGGGTAAAGTCGCTTTGCTGGATGATGTGACGGTGAATAAGTGGCTGACAGCGACATGATGATGTGGTCGCCATCGATGAACTGCAGCCAAAATGTTGCATCACATTCTGACATTTGAGGTGCTGGTCTATGGCGGCCCTACGGACGAAATGATGTCAGGTGCGCACTGTTGCGTACCTGACATCGAATCGCCATCCATAACGATCCTACGGGCGGTATGAAGTAGAGTGCGCATGAATGCGCATCTGAAACAGGCTCATGACTGCGGCAACGTTAAATACTGACCGCACTCGGCCTGTTGTGCTTCGCTGTCCAGATAGGGAATTTCACCGAGGAACGGTGCATCAATACGTTGACGCAGCGTGGCCATGTACTCGGCATGTCGTTTACCTGGCGGCTGAATATCATTGGCAATCCAACCGGCTAACCTCAACCCTCGCGCCTTCACCGCTTCCGCTGTCAGCATCGCGTGGTTAATACAACCTAGCTTCACCCCCACTACCAGAATCACCGGCAGTTGTTCCGCTTCGACCCAGTCAGCATAGGTCTGCGTCTCGGATAATGGCGTAAACCAGCCGCCCGCACCTTCAACCAATACCCATTCGGCCTGCTGCTCCAGCGCGCGCAATCCGGCTGACAGCGCAGAAAACGCAATCGGCCTGCCCTCTTCCGCGCTGACAATATGCGGTGACGTCGGCTCGACAAATGCCAGTGGATTCACCTGCTCATAGCTGAGCGCCAGGCTGCTGTAGCGCTGCAACGCCAGCGCATCACTGTTACGCACGCCCTCTGGGGTGATCTCGCAGCCCGATGCCACGGGCTTGTATCCTGCGGTGCGTAAACCTGCTGCGCTTGCCGCCTGCAACAGTGCGCCACTGGCGACCGTTTTGCCCACTTCGGTATCCGTTCCGGTAATAAACCAGCGTGTCATTTGCTCAAAACTCCGTACATCAAGTGATAACTAAGACGATAACCCTGCGGATCCTGCGGCCAGTGCTGCTCCAGTTGCGTGAGCTGCGAGCGTGTGAGCGGCTGTGCGCCACGGCCGTCGTGCAGATGCGTAGCACCAATGCCTTTCAAAGAACGCATGGCACTCAGCGCGCTGGGGAAATGCAACGTGATAGTCTGCGGCTGGCACTGCGCCAGTAAGCCTGTGAGAGCGGCAGAGAACTGCGCTGCGCTGAGAAAACGATTGGCGTGCTGACGGCCATCTAACCGAGCCCAGGCTTCATGCACTTCATGCAGGGAGCCATCGAGCAAGGTTGAGAACAGCACGCTGCCACCCGGCCGTGTGACGCGCAAAAACTGCTGCAACGCCAGGCGCAGATCGCTGCTCCACTGCACCGCCAGATTGCTCCACACGCCATCAACGCACGCATCCGGCAGCGGCAGGTTATCGATATCGCCTTGCAGATAGTGCTGCGCCGAGCACTGCTCACGCGCGGCGTCCAGCATCGCGCTGGAGAGATCCAGCGCCGTCAGTTCGCGTCCACGATCGCGCCAGTAGCGGCTGTACCAACCGGTGCCACAGCCCGCATCCAGCAGATGCGGCCCGAAGCCCGCGGGTGCCAGCGCCAGTAGCGCATCGCCGCTCTGCCGTTGCAGCTCGGCATGCTGCTCGTAATGCTGTGCGGCACGGCCAAACGCTTTGGCGACCGCCTGCTTGTTAACCTGCAGCGTCATACAGCGCCTCCAGCAGACGATCAATATCGTCGTTATGATGGGCAGCAGTGAGCGTAATGCGCAGCCGCGCCGTGCCCGGCGGCACCGTCGGAGGACGAATGGCGCTAACCCAGCATCCCGCTTGTGCCAGTCGTTGTGACAACGCCAGCGCCGCGCTATTTTCCCCGACGATCAACGGCTGAATAGCACTGGCTGATGGCATCAGTTGCCAGGGCAAATCAGCGGCACCCGCCCGGAATCGCGCAATATGACTATTCAGCCGCTCACGCAGTTCATCGCCCTGCTGGATCTGGTGCAGCGCCGCCAGCAGCGCACAACACTGTGCCGGTGGCATCGCGGTGGAGTAGATCAGATGGCGTGAAAACTGCTCGACGTAATCCGCTGTGGCATCGTCACTCAGCAGCGCTGCACCGCTGACGCCAAAGCCCTTGCCAAACGTGACAATCAGCAATTCCGGCTTCACGCCCTGTTGCCAGCAACTGCCGCGCCCCTGCTCACCGTGCACGCCAATACCGTGCGCATCATCCACCAGCAGCCAGCCGTTGGCACGGCGCGTCTCTTCAGCAAGAGCGGCGAGCGGTGCGCTGTCGCCATCCATGCTGAATACGCCTTCGGTCACCACCAGCGTACCGCCTTCCGACGGGCTAGCCAGCAGTTTTGCCAGACTCTCCGGCTGGTTGTGCGCAAAGCGGCGTAATGTGGCGGGACTGTGGCTGGCAGCATCCAGTAATGAAGCATGCGCCAGCTTATCAGCAAGAATGCGATCCTGCTTTTCAGCCAGCAGGTGGATCACCGCCTGGTTGGCGGCAAAGCCAGAGATAAACAGCAGCGCACGCTTGTAACCCAGCCAGTCAGCCAGTTGCTCTTCTAACTGCGCATGATGACGGCTATAGCCCGTCACATGACCCGACGCGCCCGCTCCCGCCCCCGCTTCTGCTGCGCCCTGTTGCCAGGCCGCAATCACCGCTGGATGCTGGCTCAGCCCGAGATAATCATTGCTGGAGAAGTGACGGTATGAACGCCCCTCCAGGGTTATCTCGCGCACGCTGTTGTGTTCAACCCGGCGTCGCAGACGCCAGCCATCGGCATCACGTCGCGCCGCCAGCGCCTGTTCGATGCGAGATGACCAGCCCATCACACCGCCGCGTTGTAGAACTGCTCGGTATCAGCGTGCACCAGCTGCTCACTGAGCTGATACTGCTGTTCGTTATCACCGGCGGTAGTAGCGGTATGCTCTGGATTCAGGCCCAGCTTGCGGAACAGAATCAGATCTTTGTCCTCTTCCGGGTTTGGCGTGGTCAGCAGCTTGCAGCCGTAGAAAATCGAGTTAGCACCGGCCATAAAGCACATCGCCTGCGTCTGTTCGCTCATCTGTTCACGACCTGCGGACAGGCGGACGTGCGACGATGGCATCATGATACGCGCCACGGCGATGGTGCGGATAAAGTCGAACGGCTCAACGTCATCGTTATCGGCCAGTGGCGTGCCTTTGACTTTCACCAGCATGTTGATCGGCACGCTCTCGGGCGGTGTCGGCAGGTTCGCCAGCTGCACCAGCAAGCCAGCACGATCTTTCACGGTTTCACCCAGGCCGACGATGCCGCCAGAGCAGACTTTGATACCTGCGCCGCGCACTTTATCCAGCGTATCCAGGCGTTCCTGATAGCTGCGGGTGGTGATGATGCTGCCGTAGAATTCCGGCGAGGTATCGAGGTTGTGGTTGTAAAAATCGAGCCCCGCTTTGGCCAGGCGTGCCGCTTGCGTATTTTCCAGCGTGCCCAGCGTCATGCAGGTTTCCATGCCCATGGCTTTAACGCCCTGCACCATCTGCTCCAGATACGGCATGTCGCGTTCGTGCGGGTTTTTCCACGCAGCGCCCATGCAGAAGCGGCTCGATCCTGCCGCTTTGGCTTTACGCGCCGATTCCAGCACCGCTTCCACTTCCATCAGCCGCTCGGACTCCAGCCCGGTCTTGTAGCGCGCACTCTGCGGGCAGTATTTACAATCTTCCGGGCAGGCACCGGTTTTGATCGACAGCAGCGTACTGACCTGCACCTGACGCGGGTCAAAATGCTGACGGTGAACTTGCTGTGCTTCGAACATCAGCTCAAGGAAAGGTTTATCGAACAGAGCCTGGGCTTGTGTCAGTGTCCAGCGGTTTGCCATTGCTTACTCCAAAAAAAGGGGTTCATCCCGACGATTAACGTGGTTATACTTGTAAACTAAATCTTTTCAAAATGGTTTACAAGATCGATGTTCACCCAAGACGACCTCAACTTTGACCGCCAGCATATCTGGCATCCTTACACGTCAATGCGCGATCCCCTGCCCTGTTATCCGGTGGTCGCGGCGCACGGTTGCCAGCTCCAGCTGGCCGATGGACGCGAACTGGTCGACGGTATGTCGTCGTGGTGGGCAGCGATTCATGGCTACAACCACCCGCGCCTTAATCACGCGCTGACGCAGCAAATGGCTAAGATGTCGCATGTGATGTTCGGCGGCATTACCCATCCGTCGGCAGTGGCGTTAAGCCGTCAGCTGGTCGAGATGACCCCTGAAGCGCTGGAGTGCGTGTTCCTCGCCGATTCGGGGTCGATTGCCGTCGAATTGTCGATGAAAATGGCGTTGCAGTACTGGCTGGGGCGCGGTGAAACGCGACAAAAATTCCTGACGTTAAAACGTGGCTATCACGGCGATACTTTTGCCGCGATGTCGGTGTGCGATCCGGAAAATTCGATGCACAGTCTGTGGCGCGGCTATCTGCCCGAGCATCTGTTTGCCGCTGCGCCGCAGTGCGGTTTTGATGACGAGTGGAACGAAGCGGACTTCGTTGATTTCGCCCGGTTAGCCGAGACGCACCATCGCGACATTGCCGCGGTGATCCTTGAACCGATTGTGCAAGGCGCAGGCGGCATGCGCTTCTATCACCCGCGCTATTTACAACAGGTGCGCGAGTTGTGCGATCGCTATGGCATCCTGCTGATCGCCGATGAGATCGCCACCGGCTTTGGGCGCAGCGGCAAGCTGTTTGCCTGCGAGCACGCTGGGATTACGCCAGATATTCTCTGCCTCGGTAAAGCGCTGACCGGCGGCACCATGACGCTCTCCGCCACGCTGACCACGCGCGAAGTGGCCGACACCATTAGCCGCAGTGCGGCGGGCTGCTTTATGCATGGCCCGACCTTTATGGGCAATCCGTTGGCCTGTGCGGTGGCCGTTGAAAGTCTGACGATGATCAACGAGGGTCTCTGGCCTGCGCAGGTGGCGGCGATTGAACAGCAATTGCGTCGTGAGTTGTTGCCGTTGCGTGAGCATCATGCGGTGGTGGATGCACGCGTGCTGGGCGCGATTGGTGTGATTGAAACGCGTTCACCGGTCAATATGGCGGCGCTGCAGCAATTCTTTGTCGAGCGTGGCGTATGGATTAGGCCGTTCGGCAAGCTGATCTATCTGATGCCACCTTATCTGATTTCTGCCGCAGAGCTGGCGCAGTTAACCCAGGCGGTGCGCGCGGCGTTGGACGTTGAGGCACATTTCCTGGCCTAAGCGAACTGGAAGTGGCGCGCATTTTCCACCATGATGGAGAGCACACTGCACAACGGAAAAAGGAGAAGTCATGCGCGTAGTTAGCCAGGATTTTAAAGACGGCGATAAAATGCCCGAACGTCACGTTTTCAATGGGATGGGACGTCAGGGTGACAATCTGTCACCTCATCTGGCGTGGGATCAAGTGCCTGCTGGGACAAAGAGTTTTGTGGTGACCTGCTTCGATCCTGATGCCCCCACCGGTTCTGGCTGGTGGCACTGGGTCGTGGCAAATATTCCGGCTGACGTCACCGAGCTGCCACAAGGTTCCGGTTCAGGCGTGGTCGAGCTGCCGCAGGGTGCGATTCAAACCCGTACCGACTTCGGTCAAACCGGTTACGGTGGCGCAGCACCACCACAGGGTGATCCGCATCGCTATATCTTTACGGTGCACGCGATGGACACCGATAAGATTGATGTCGACGCCGGCGCGAGCGGCGCCATGGTCGGCTTTAATGTGCACTTCCATGCACTGGCAAGCGCGTCGATTACAGTTCTGTATTCTTAAAATGAGAACGGCGCCGAATGGCGCCGTTTTATCATCAATCCAGGGTGTGAATCACCACCCACATCGGGCCCTGTCCCACCGCGTAACGCGCCAGCGGTTGCAACAGACCGCGATTGGCAATCTTGTAGACTTCGATATGGTGCGACTTCTGCCCTGCCGCCACCAGATATTGACCGCTGTTGTCGATATTAAAGCCGCGCGGCTGGGTTTCGGTTGGCTGATAACCTTCAATCGCCAGCACTGAACCATCTTCGCTGATGCTGAATGCGGTAATGGTGCTGCTGGTGCGGTCACAGGCGTAGAGGAAACGACCGTCTGGCGTGATATGGATATCGGCCGCCCAGCGCGTGTCGCTGAAATCTTTTGGCATCATATCCAGACTCTGCACACGCTCAACCTGACCATGCACGTTGTTCAGTGCCCACACATCCACGGTGCTATCAAGTTCATTCACTACATAGCCGTACGCGCCATTTGGATGGAATGCCATATGGCGCGGACCCGCGCCTTCAACCGTGGTGACCTGTGCTTGCTCGCGCGGTGCCAGAGTGCCATCGGCGTTAAGCTGGAACAGGCAGATACGATCCTGCTTCAGTGCTGGCACAAACAGCGTTTGGTTGCTGAGATCGATATTGGCTGAATGGCAGCCATCCATGCCACCAATCACCTGGCTTGGGGCTTGCGGCAAACCGTCACTGTCGATCGGGCTGATGCTGACACATGCATCATTGTAAGAACCGCAGAACAGGAAGTTACCCTGACGATCGGTCGAAATATGCGTTGGGCTGCCCGGCAGTGGCGCTTCACCCGCCAGACTCAGAGAACCGTCGGCCGCAATGCGATACGCTAATACGCGAAAATTCGGACGAACGCCGACATAGAGGAAATCTTTCTTCGGGCTCACCACCATCGGCTGCACCTGACCGGCCACATCCGTGACCTGCAATAACGTCAGTGCGCCATCTTCCTGCAACTGCCACGCATGGATCTGCTGGCTCTCGGGACTGGCGGTATACACGACTTGTTTCATGCGTTTTTCCTTATTCGCTGCCTGATGAAAGGGATAACTGTAGCGCGTTTCATTTTGCCGCGCTGGATTCATTTGTGCCCTGTTTTTTGTCTCAGGGCCGCTGCCGGGTGTAGACTCAATGCTTTGCTAACTCCCGGACGGAAAGTGTAATGAGCTACCGCGTAATCGCCCTTGACCTCGACGGCACCCTGCTGACCCCTACTAAAACTATTTTGCCTGAATCGATCGAAGCTTTAGTCCGCGCACAACAGGCGGGGGTCAAAGTGCTGATTGTGACCGGTCGCCACCACTGCGCCATTCATCCTTTTTATCAGGCGCTGCAGTTGGATACACCCGCAATCTGCTGTAACGGCACCTACTTGTACGATTATCAGGCGAAAAAGGTATTGGCTTCCGATCCGCTGGAAAAAAGCCAGGCGAGCCGCGTGATTGAGATGCTCGATCAGGAGAACATTCACGGCCTGCTGTATGTCGATGATGCCATGCTGTATCAGGAGCCGACAGGCCATGTGACCCGCACCCTGAACTGGGCACAATCCCTGCCGGAAGCGCAGCGTCCTCTGTTCCTGCAGGTGCCAAGCCTGGCGCAGGCGGCGCTGGATGCGCAATCCATCTGGAAGTTCGCTCTTTCCCACCCTGACACCCGTGCATTGCAGCAGTTTGCTGAACGCACTGAAGCCGAACTCGGCCTGGCGTGTGAGTGGTCATGGCACGATCAGGTTGATATCGCTCAGGCGGGCAACAGCAAAGGCAAGCGTCTGGCACAGTGGGTAGAGAGCCAGGGCTTCAGCATGCAGGATGTGCTGGCGTTCGGCGATAACTACAACGATCTCAGTATGCTGGAGCAGGTCGGTTTAGGCGTGGCGATGGGCAATGCTGATGAAGCGATTAAAGCGCGCAGCAAAAAGGTGATTGGCACCAATCTGGAGCCAGGTATTGCCGAAGTGATTTATCAGGAAGTCCTGTAAGCACAGGATGTTCGCGGTGCGCATCACGGCGCACCTTGCGAATGCTTAAGGTGCGGCCGCTGCTGCACCTGATTGTTAATAATGAGGGTCACACCGGGTGCTTTCATCCGCACATCGCACACATTTTGTCTGATCGCCCTTGATGACCCTAAGGTCAAGCCGTGATCGCCACACTCTTAATTTGCGCATACAGCCATTGATCAGGCCGGATCCCCAACTCGTCGCGCGCCCAGGGGGAAATTCGCGCCCACAACTCGCTAATGCCAATACGCAGCTTCACTTCCACCTGATCGTCAATCTCCAATAATTCGACCACCTGAGCTGGCAAAATATTGCGCACCGAGGTGTTTTGTGGCGGCTGTAAGGCCAGTGACACATCACCGGACGCGATACGAATTCGTAGTGCGGTTTTCAGCGGCTGGTTAACACGGCTTACCCAGATATGCTGATCCCCCAAAGAGAGTGCCGTCATCGGGTAATCGGGATGCTGTTCCAGCACCTGCACCCTTAGCACGCTGCTGCGATCGGCTATCGGCAGCCACGGGCGCATCGCCGCACTGCTCCATACCTTCTCCAGCGAACCAAAGGCTTTGACTTTGCCGCTGTCGAGCACCAGCACGTTGTCCGCCAGTTGCAGAATTTCATCCAGGCTATGTGAGACATAAAGAATCGGAATATCGACCTGTTTCGCCAGCTTTTGCAAATACGGCATCAATTCGCGCTTGCGTGGTAAATCCAGCGACGCCAGCGGCTCATCCATCAATAAGATGTCGGGCGCGGTAAGCAGTGCACGACCAATCGCCACGCGCTGTTTCTCGCCGCCTGACAACGAGGCCGGAAAACGGCTCAGCAGAGGCTCAAGGCCCAGTAATGCCACCAGCGCGTTAAACTGCGGCTTCATGGTAGCTGCCATGCCATATTGCAAATTGCCGCGCACCCGATAGTGCGGAAACAACCGAGCGTCCTGGAACACATAGCCAACGCGGCGTTTTTCCGGCGGCAGATTGACCTGCGTCGCCGAATCAAACAGTAGACGATCGTTGAGCTGAATCTGGCCGCTTTGCGGCTGTGTCAAACCGCCAATCGCGTTGATTAGCGACGTTTTGCCCGCACCGGATACGCCAAAAATAGCCGTAATGCCGCTGCCGGGAACCTGCACATTAACGTCCAGTTGGTGATCGCCCAGCAACTGGGAAATATTGAGATTAAGCATCAGGCGGCACCTAACCGCTTACGGCCCCAACGTGCCAGCAGCTCAGAGGCCACCAGCGATAACAGCGCCAGGGCAATGGCCACCGCACACAAGCGTGCGGCAGTGCCTTCTGCGCCGGGGGTTTCAATCAGGGTGAACATCGCCGAGGGAATGGTGCGTGTCTCGCCGGGGATATTCGAAACGAAAGTGATGGTGGCGCCAAACTCACCCAGTGAACGGGCGAAAGCGAGAACGGTGCCGACAATGATACCCGGGAGCGTGAGCGGCAAGGTGATAGTGAAGAACACGCGCCAGCGACCGGCACCGAGCGTGCGTGCTGCCTGTTCCAGTTTGGTATCCACCGCTTCCAGTGCCAGACGAATCGCCCGCACCATCAGCGGAAACGCCATCACGGCCGAAGCCAGTACCGCCCCACGCCAGCTAAAGGCCAGGGTGAAACCGAACCAGTCGTAAAGCCACTCGCCGATGAATCCGCGTCGGCCTAATGCAATCAGCAACAGATATCCCACCACCACCGGTGGCAATACCAGCGGCAAATGGATAAGACTGTCGAGTAAGGTTTTACCTGGAAACCGGCAACGTGCCAGAATCCAGGCCATCATGATGCCAAACGGCAAGCTAAACAGCACCGCTACGCTGGAGACTTTTAAGCTGAGAAAAACGGCCTGCCATTCGGGATCACTGAGTATCATTTCTTCGGCGCAAATCCATACTGTTTAAACACAGCAGCGGCGTCCGGCCCCTGCAAATATGTGTAGAAGGCTTCAACCGTTGCGTTCTGATGATCTTTTACCACCGCCATCGGATATTCCACTGGCTTGTGGCTATCGTCCGGGAAGCGTCCTACCACCTGCACTTTGTCACTGGCCACCGCATCAGAACCGTACACGATGCCATACGGTGATTCATTGCGTTCGACCAGCGCCAATGCGGCACGGACGTTGTTAGCCGGTGCAAGCTGCGGCGACACGGTATCCCACGCACCCAGCTTTTGCAGCGCTTCTTTGGCATAAATCCCGGCCGGGACATGATCCGGATCGCCCACCGCCAGACGTTCGCCTTTCAGCAAACTTCTCCAGTCAGTTTTTGCATTGATAGTCACCGCTTTTGCGCTGTCGCTTTTCGGTGCCACTAATACTAAATCATTGCCCAGCAACGTGTAGCGGGTGTTCTCCACCACACTCTTTTTATCCACCGCATAGTCCATCCACTGCTGATCAGCAGAGATAAACAGATCGGCCGGCGCGCCCTGTTCAATCTGGCGTGCCAGAGTGGATGAAGAGGCGAAGGACGATACCACTTCAACGCCGCTCTTTTTCTGATATTGCGTGGCAATATCCTGCATCGCATTGGTTAACGATGCCGCAGCAAACACGGTGATCTTCTCTGCCGCCACAGCGTGACCGGCCATGGAAACAGTCAGTACGGTAACAGCAGCCCAGCGGTAATTGATTTTCAGCATTTTTTACTCCTTGTTACGTTATATATTCGATAATACAACGCAGGGACAAATGCTGTCATGAACTTAATATCGGCAGGATTGAGGGGAAGTTAAAGAAAAAACGCCCGCTGACTGCGGGCGCTTATAAAATCAGTGTTGCGAGCTGTTGGCAGGACGATCGTCGCGGCGGCCAAATTTGGAGATGACGTTGAACACTTCACCCAGGCCGTAAATCAGACCGAGCATAATGGCCATCACAATTGGCACCATGATGACAGCCACAGCCAGGCTTTTAAGCAGTTCCAGCATGGAAACCTCACGCAGAAAATAAAAAAGTGATTGTAACGGTTAGGGAAAAAAACGCACTGCCCTTTTCGTGCTTTTACTTTTGGCCTTACACTTGTCGTACTCACTTAAGGAGCTGACATGCAGGCAGAACTTTCTCTTCACATTCGTCTTCAGCAGAAGCTGTTTGCCGACCCTCGTCGCATCGAACTGCTGAAACGCGTGCAGGAAACCGGCTCCATCAGCCAGGGCGCTAAATTAGCGGGCATCAGCTACAAAAGTGCCTGGGATGCCATCAACGACATGAATCAGATGGCTGATCAAACCTTAGTCGACCGTGCCACCGGAGGCAAAGGCGGTGGCGGCGCGCAGCTGACGCGCTATGGCGAGCGTCTGATTCAGCTGTTTCACCTGATGGAGCAGATCCAGCAGAAAGCTTTTGATGCGCTGCAAAACGACAGCCTGCCGCTCGACAGTTTACTGGCGGCGATTGCGCGTTTCTCCCTGCAAACCAGTGCGCGCAATCAGCTATTTGGCACGGTGATGGCGCGCGATCACCATCAGGTGCAGCAGCACATTGAGGTTCAGCTGGCCGACGGCGTCACGCGTTTGCAGGTGGCAATCACCGAACGCAGTGCCGAACGTCTGCAGCTCGACAGTGGCAAAGAAGTGCTGGTGCTGATCAAAGCACCGTGGATTCAGGTGAGCCGGGATGTGGTAAACAGCGATAATCAATTGCAGGTAACGATCAGCGCCATCGAGCCAGGTGAACAGGTCAACGAAGTGTTGATGACATTGCCGAGTGGTGAAACCCTGTGTGCAACGGTGAATAACACGCAGGTGCAACAGCAGAATCTGCAGCCGGGCGACAGCGTGACCGCCAGTTTTAATGCGGAACACGCCATCATCGCCACACTGCTCTGAAAACCAGGCCATGATTTGACTTCGTCTGCGTCGCTCGCTACAACTGAGTAACACGATGCATAAAACGGAATGAATCATGGCTTCATTGCAAATTTCGCAAGGCATATTTCACCTTAGCGACACCCGAGCACTGTCCCTTAACGATCTGACTCTCAAAAGCGGCGAAAGCTGGGCCTTTGTTGGCGCCAACGGCAGCGGTAAATCCTCACTGGCGCGCGCACTTTCTGGTGAACTCTCGCCGGGTAAAGGCGCGGTTACCCAGGACTTTCAGCGTCGCACGCGCCTCTCGCTGGAGCAGCTGCAAAAGCTAGTGGCGCAGGAGTGGGAACGCAACAACACCGATCTGCTGAGTGAAGGCGAAGACGATACTGGCCGCACCGCCGCACAGATCATTCAGGATGAAGTGAAGGATGAGGCGAGGTGTCAGGCGCTGGCCCAGCAGTTTGGCATCACCTATCTGCTCGATCGCCGCTTCAAATACCTCTCCACCGGCGAGACGCGCAAAACCTTGCTGTGCCAGGCGCTGATGGCGCAGCCCGATTTATTGATTCTCGATGAACCTTTCGATGGGTTAGATGTTGCCTCACGCGCCAGCCTGGCGGAGACGCTGAGCGATCTGCACCAGCATGGCTTTACCGTGGTGCTGGTGCTCAACCGTTTTGACGATATTCCTGACTTTGTGCAACAGGTCGGTGTGCTGGCCGAGTGCACCCTCACCCACGTCGGTAAACGTCAGGCGATTCTGGCGGAAGCACTGGTGGCACAACTGGCACACAGTGAGAAACTCGACGGCATGGCTTTACCAGAAGCGGATGCGCCGGATCAGTTGCCGCAGCTGGCAGAAGACGCGCCACGCGTGATTCTGCGTAATGGCGTGGTGTCGTATAACGATAAAGCGGTGATCGACGGGCTGAGCTGGCAGGTGAATCCCGGCGAGCACTGGCAAATTGTGGGGCCCAACGGCGCGGGTAAATCCACTCTGTTGAGTCTGGTGACCGGCGATCATCCGCAAGGCTACAGCAACGACTTAACCCTGTTTGGTATCCGTCGCGGCAGCGGTGAAACCATTTGGGACATCAAGCAGCACATTGGCTACGTCAGCAGCAGTTTGCATCTCGATTATCGTGTCAGCTGCAACGTGCGCACCGTGGTGCTGTCGGGCTTTTTCGATTCGATCGGCTTGTATCAACCCGCTTCGGATCGGCAGAAAGCGCTGGCGCGCCAGTGGCTGGCCTTATTGGGCATGGACAATCATCTGGCCGATGCGCCGTTCCACGGTTTGTCCTGGGGCCAGCAGCGCCTGGTGCTGATTGCGCGTGCGCTGGTCAAACACCCTACCTTGTTGATTCTGGATGAGCCGCTGCAGGGATTGGATCCGATTAACCGCCAGCTGGTGCGCCGCTTTGTTGATGTGCTGATTGGTGAAGGACGAACGCAGTTACTGTTTGTCTCACACCATGCCGAAGATGCGCCGCAGTGTATTACTCATCGCCTGAGCTTTGTGAAGCAGGATGAAGGGTACGGATTCCAGCAGGATGATTTGCGCTAACCTCGTCGTCATCAACCCCGCCCCTGCATCGTAGGGGCATATTTATGCTTCAATCCGGTCTTCTGCTAAACCCTTTTACATTGTCGCGTGCGCATTGATATGCACCTCATTGAATAGCCGATGTAACCGCTACCATTTACCCGCCTGGTATTTCAGCAAACGCGCGCTATGACCCCACAAAATGAGAATCGTCACCTTGTGTAAACGATACCATTTATCCAGACTGGATCACGCTTTGGGGCCCGCCTTTGTGCTACCTTGATCGCAGTGATTTTGATCCGTTTGCCGTTTACCAGGACTCGTTATGGAAAAATTTAATCCGGTTGATCATCCGCATCGCCGTTATAACCCATTGATCGATCAGTGGGTGTTGGTCTCACCGCATCGTGCCAAGCGTCCGTGGCAGGGTGCGCAGGAAACGCCTGCGCTGGAACAACTGCCTGCGCACGATCCTGACTGCTTCCTGTGCGCTGGTAATACCCGTATCACCGGGGATAAAAACCCGGACTACAAAACCACCTATGTTTTCACCAACGACTTTGCCGCGCTGATGACCGATACACCCGATGCGCCGCAAAGCGACGACATGCTGATGCGCTGTGAGAGCGCACGCGGCACCAGTCGGGTTATTTGCTTCTCACCTGACCACAGTAAAACGCTGCCGGAATTGCCGCTCAGTGGACTGGAAGATATTGTGCGCACCTGGCAAGAGCAGACCGCCGATCTCGGTCAGCACTATCCATGGGTGCAGGTGTTTGAGAACAAAGGCGCAGCGATGGGCTGCTCAAATCCCCATCCGCACGGCCAGATCTGGGCTAACAGTTTTCTGCCCAACGAAGCGCAAAAAGAAGATGATAATCAGCGCCGCTACTTTGACGAAAAAGGTTCGCCGATGCTGGTGGATTACGCTGCGCGCGAGTTAAAAGATGGCAGCCGCACCGTGGTAGAAACCGAACACTGGCTGGCCGTGGTGCCGTGGTGGGCCGCGTGGCCGTTTGAAACCCTGCTGCTGCCGAAAGCCCATATCAAACGCATTACCGATCTCACCCCGGCGCAGCGTAGCGATCTGGCGCTGGCGCTTAAGCAGCTCACCAGCCGCTACGACAACCTTTTCCAGTGCTCCTTTCCCTACTCGATGGGCTGGCACGGCGCGCCCTTTAATGGCGAATCCAACGAGCACTGGCAGTTACATGCTCATTTCTATCCGCCGCTGCTGCGTTCGGCCACGGTACGTAAATTTATGGTTGGCTACGAAATGCTGGCCGAAACCCAACGTGATTTAACGGCGGAACAGGCAGCAGAACGTCTGCGTTCTGTCAGCGATATCCATTTCCGCGAGGCGCAATAAATGTCATTAAAGTCCACTACTCAACAGGTTTTCGCTGACACCTTTGGCTATCAACCGACGCACAGCATTCAGGCGCCAGGCCGCGTGAATCTGATTGGTGAGCACACCGATTACAACGACGGCTTCGTGCTGCCGTGCGCCATTGATTACCAGACGGTGATTGCCTGCGCCAAACGTGACGACCGCCAGGTGCGCGTGGTCGCGGTTGATTATGACAATCAACAAGACAGCTTCTCGCTGGATGCGCCGATTGAAGCGTTAAAAGAGCCGATGTGGGCCAACTACGTGCGCGGTGTGGTGAAACATCTGCAGAAGCGTGATGCCAGCTTTAGCGGTGCCGATCTGGTGATCAGCGGCAACGTGCCACAGGGTGCGGGCCTGAGTTCATCGGCGTCACTGGAAGTAGCGGTCGGCACCGTGTTCCAGCAGCTCTATCAGCTGAAGCTGGACGGCGCTGCGATTGCGGTTAACGGTCAGGAAGCGGAAAACCAGTTCGTTGGTTGCAACTGCGGCATTATGGACCAGCTGATTTCTGCGCTGGGTCAGCCCGATCACGCCATGCTGCTGGACTGCCGCACACTCGGCACACGCGCCGTCTCGATGCCGGAAGATGTCGCGGTGGTGATCATCAACTCCAACTTCCGCCGCAGCCTGGTGGGCAGCGAGTACAACACCCGCCGTGAGCAGTGCGAAACCGGTGCACGATTCTTCAACAAACCGGCGTTGCGCGATGTCACGCTGGAAGAGTTTGCCGCGTCGGAATCGCAGCTGGATGCGCTGGTGGCAAAACGTGTGCGCCATGTCATCACCGAAAATGCCCGTACGCTGGAAGCCGCCGATGCGCTGAGCAGTGGCGATCTGAAGCGCATGGGTGAACTGATGGCCGAATCCCACGCCTCAATGCGTGATGATTTTGAAATCACCGTTCCGCCTATCGATCAGCTGGTGGAGATCGTCAAGGCAGAGCTCGGTCCGCGTGGCGGCGTTCGTATGACCGGCGGCGGCTTTGGCGGCTGCATCGTGGCACTGATGCCAACCGAACTGGTGGATCAGGTGAAAGCCGCGGTTGCCGAAAAATACGAAGCGCAGACCGGCATCAAAGAAACCTTCTACGTGTGCAAAGCGTCAGCAGGAGCAGGCCAATGGTAAGCGACGTCAACTCTCATGCGCCAGACGGGCAACCGTGGCGCATCACCGTGCTGCGCAATCGCAACGGCATGGTGGTCACTTTTATGGACTGGGGCGCGACCTGGCTCTCCGCGCGCGTGCCGATGCAGGATGGCAGCGTACGTGAAGCGCTGCTCGGCTGCGCGACACCATCGGATTATCTGCATCAGGATGCTTATCTCGGTGCCACGGTTGGCCGTTACGCCAACCGTATCGCCTCGGCTGAGCTTAAGCCACTGAATCTACTGCTGGCGGCCAATCAGGGCGCACATCAGCTGCACGGCGGCCCGGAAGGCTTCGATAAACGCCGCTGGCAGATCGTTAGTCAGAGCGAAACCGAAGTGCACTATCGTATCGATTCACCCGATGGCGATCAGGGTTTCCCCGGCAACCTGATTGCCGATGTGATTTACCATCTCGACGATGATAACTGCCTGTCGATCACCTATGACGCGCAGACCGACAAGCCCTGCCCGGTGAACCTCACCAACCATGCTTACTTCAATCTTGACGCGCATCATGGCGATGCACGCCAGCATCGCTTACAACTGCACGCGGATCGTTACTTACCGGTCGATAGCGAAGGCATCCCTAACGCGCCACTGAAAGCCGTGGCCGGCACCAGCTTCGATTTCAATCATCCGAAGTGTGTGATGGATGACTTCCTCGCCGATGACGATCAAAAAGCGGTGAAAGGCTATGACCACGCGTTTCTGCTCAGCACCGCTGGCGACAGCACTCAGCCCGCCGCCGAACTGTGGTCGGCCGATGGCAAGCTGGCGCTGACCGTGTTTACCGCCGCACCGGCGCTGCAGTTCTACTCCGGCAACTATCTGGATGGAACACGCGCCCGTGAACAGGGCAGCTATACTGCTTTCCAGGGCATCGCGTTGGAGAGTGAATTTTTACCGGATTCGCCCAACCATACCGAGTGGCCGCAGCCTGATTGCTGGCTGCAACCCGGCGATCGCTGGCAGTCTGTGACGCGTTATCGCTTCACACCGCAGTAAGCCAGCGGATGAAAAACGCGCACTGCGTTAGCGACAGGCTTACGCCGTGCGTTGTTTTCCGCTATGGTATGGCGCTATCAGTGTGCCGCTTTTCAGGTGGCCGCAGCCGGTTTCTATAATCATCGAAACATCAAGCATTAAGGAGTTAAGCTATGGCCGTAACTAAGCTGGTTCTGGTGCGACACGGCGAAAGCCAGTGGAACCAGGAAAACCGCTTCACCGGATGGTATGACGTGGATCTCTCAGACAAAGGTCGCACTGAAGCCAAAGCAGCCGGTCAACTGCTGAAGAAAGAAGGTTTCGTGTTTGATTTCGCTTATACCTCCGTGCTGAAACGTGCCATCCACACCCTGTGGAACGTGCTGGATGAGCTGGATCAGGCGTGGCTGCCGGTTGAGAAAACCTGGCGTCTGAACGAGCGTCACTACGGTGCGCTGCAGGGTCTGGATAAAGCTGAAACCGCCGCCAAATACGGCGACGATCAGGTAAAACAGTGGCGTCGTGGCTTTGCCATCACCCCACCAGAACTGGATCGTGCGGATGAGCGTTTCCCGGGCCACGACCCACGTTACGCATCACTGACCGACGCACAGCTGCCAACCACCGAGAGCCTGGCACTGACCATCGAACGTGTTATTCCTTACTGGAATGAAAGCATTCTGCCGCGCATCAAAAGCGGTGAGAAAGTGATCATTGCAGCACACGGTAACTCACTGCGTGCGTTGGTAAAATACCTCGATAACCTGAGCGAAGATGAAATCCTCGAACTGAACATCCCAACTGGCGTGCCGTTGGTGTATGAGTTCGATGAGAACTTCAAACCGCTGAAGCGTTACTACCTGGGTGATGCCGACGAGATTGCCGCGAAAGCTGCAGCCGTGGCTAACCAGGGTAAAGCCAAGTAATTCCCGGCTTAAAAACAAAAAGGCCAGACGCGAGTCTGGCCTTTTTATTACGCGTTAAGCAATTAGCCGCGGCGTTGTTTGATCGCCTGCGCCAGTTGACGTAAGGCTTTCTCAGTGTCTTCCCAGCCGATGCAGGCATCGGTGACGCTCTGGCCGTAAACCAGCTCTTTACCGCTGTCGAGGCTCTGATTCCCTTCCACCAGATGGCTCTCGATCATCACGCCAGTAATCGCCTGCTCACCGCCCGCGATCTGCTGCGCCACATCATCAGCGACCACCATCTGACGCTGGAACTGCTTGCTGCTGTTGGCATGGCTAAAGTCGATCATCACCTGCGGACGCAAGCCCGCTTTCTCCAGACCGGTTTTCACCGCTGCCACGTGTTCAGCGCTGTAGTTCGGCTCTTTGCCGCCGCGCAGAATGATATGGCAATCTTCGTTACCGCTGGTTTCGACAATCGCCGAATGACCGAATTTGGTGACGGAGAGGAAGCAATGCGGCGCGCTGGCGGCACCAATCGCGTCGATGGCCACTTTGATGGTGCCATCGGTGCCGTTTTTGAAGCCGACCGGGCAAGATAAACCGGAAGAGAGTTCACGATGCACCTGGGATTCGGTGGTACGCGCACCAATCGCGCCCCAGCTCATCAAATCCGCCATGTACTGCGGGGTGATCATATCCAGGAATTCACCTGCCGCTGGCAGACCGATGTCGTTGATGTCCACCAGCAGCTTGCGCGCCAGACGCAGGCCATCGTTGATCTGGAAGCTGCCATCCATAAACGGATCGTTGATCAGCCCTTTCCAGCCCACCGTGGTACGCGGTTTTTCGAAATAAACACGCATGACCACTTCCAGCTCGCCTTTCAACTCGTCACGCAGCGTCAGCAGACGGCTCGCATACTCTTTAGCGGCTTCGGTATCGTGGATTGAGCAAGGACCGATCACCACCAGCAGACGATCGTCCTGACCGTGCAGAATGCGGTGAATCGCCTGACGTGCCTGAGCAACGGTTTCAGCGGCTTTATCGGTAGCGGGGAATTTTTCGAGCAAAGCAACAGGCGGTAATAATTCTTTGATTTCTCTGATGCGTAAATCGTCGTTCTGATAATCCATACATAATTCCATTCAAATTTCTGGCCCCGCGTTCGCCGGGCGCAACCCGTTAAATGTATCCCTTCAGGCTGCGAGTGTAAATTCCACGCTCGCGTAAATGCTTCTGTGAAATTTGCATTTATACGCCCATGAACTAAGCTTTATAAACGTAAGCACTGAGGAATGAGGTTCTTGCGCTATTTAATTTTTAAGCGAAGCGTTAACGATGGAATTATATTCCGTCACGGTACGTTATTTTCGTCACTCAGCACCAGTGGTGTTTGACGGCAACTCTCCATCGATTAAAGGAGCATAATGATGAATAAGTTTGCAATTATCTTTCTGACGGCAGCGATGACCCTGGGCAGCGGTGTAGCAATGGCTGCAGCGAATAATAATGGTGAAGCGAATGCCTCAGCGGAAGCTGGTGCGGCTGCAGGTGGCGCTAAACAGAATCTGCCACCGAATAATGTTGATAACAGCAAAATCAATAATGGCAGCACTAATACTAACAGCGCGGCGACTTCCGGCACTGATTCCAGCAATATGTCCGCTGAAGAAGTTCACAAAAATACCCTGTGTAAAGATGGTAAATGCCCGGATGTGAATAAAAAAGTTGAAACGAAGGAAGGTGGTGGAGACGTCAACAAGAAAACTGACGGCACTTCACAGTAATCTTTTTTAGTCACACAAAGGGAGAGCTTCGGCTCTCCCTTTGTATTTCCGCATCTGCTTTTCCGCTATGCTAAAACCATGAAATTCAGAGGAACTGTTTCATGGCTTCACTGCTGCTTATTGATGACCATCCGTTAGTTGAAGTCGCGCTGGAAGCGGCCTGCGTTCACTCCCCTATCCCGGTAAAACTGCACGCCGCCGCGACTGAAGCTGAAGCGCGCCAGCTTTTACAGCAGCATCAATTTGATCTTATTGTGCTCGATATCGGCCTGCCGGACAGCGATGGCCTCGAACTGTTGCGCCGTCTGCGCGCCCGCGATCCAGCTTGCCCGGTGTTGATCTATTCCGCTCAGCAGAATCGCCACACTTTGCTGAGTGCCGTGTCGCTCGGTGCGGCGGGCTATGTGGTAAAGAGCCAAAGCATGGCGCAATTGCTGAGTGCGATTCTGGCGGTGCTTGGCGGTCAGCAAGCGTTTCCACCGCTGCCCGAGCGTATCGAGCTGCCGCTCACCGAGAAAGAGCAGCAAATCGTCGCACTGCTGGTGCGCGGGCTGTCTAATTTGCAGATTGGTGAACAGTTGCATATCAGCAATAAAACCGTCAGCACCCACAAGAAAAACATTCTGGAGAAAACCGGCGTGCAGTCGGTGGTGGAGCTGGCCGAACTGTGGAAAGCCCAACAGTGAAAGTCATCTTGTGGCTGTGTCTGCTGTTGATCAGCTTAACGGCTCGCGCCGACTTACAGCCCGCCAGCAGCGTGATGCTCCCCGCCATGATGCCAGCACCGCATGTCGAGCCATGGCCGCAACCCACCTTACGCGTTGCCGTCCCGGCGCAAAACAGCGCGCCCTGGGCAATGCGCATTGGCGATCGTATCTGGGGAATTGATGCCGATTACCTTAGTGCACTGAGCCAACTCACTGGCACGCGCTTTAGCCTGCAAAGTTACGCCGATCGTTCGCAGCAGCTGGCGGCACTGGAACGCGGCGACGTCGATTTCGTGTTGAGCAACGAACATGCGCAGCTGCCGGAAAACATCCTGGTCAGCGACAGCTGGGTTAATAGCCCGATCCGCATTTACCGCAATCGTGATAATCAACGCGCGGTGATGTTTAACAGTGAAAATGCCCAGCTCACCATCGCGCAAGCCACACTGGCGCAACTGCCTGATGCCTTTGTGCAATACCATCGCTGGCATAGCCTGCCGGGCGATTTACAGGCGCTGTATGCACTGCTCAATCAGCAGAGTGACTATTTGGTGGCGGATGAAACCAGCGCCGGATTTCTGCTTAACCAGCTGCAGCAGGGACAGATTTACCAGATCACCGCCGATCCGGGGGCGGGTGAATTGTCGCTACGCGCACTGGCGCGCGATCCTGAGCTAATTCACTGGCTCAATACCCAGTTGCGCCTGCTGCCCGCAGAGTTCAGTAATCGCGTGCAACAGCGCTGGAGCCCGCCTTTGCTGCGCTATCAGGATACGCAAACGCTGATGCTGTCGGCTGCTGAGAAGCAATGGCTGTCCGCACAGAGCGAGATTCCTTATGCCGCAGAAGTGGATAACGCCCCCTGGAGCTATCGCGATGGCAACGGCAATGCGCGCGGCTTTGGTATTGATCTGCTTAATGCGTTAAGCCAAAGCACCGGGCTGCGTTTCACACCGCGCTGGGTGAGCAATCCCCAACAGGCGCAGACGCTGATGCAGCAACATCAGGTGATGCTGAATTTGCTACAACCCCTGAACGGCGACGATACCAGCAGCAACACATTGCCAGTGTGGCGCGCGATTTGGGGAATTTACACGCTTAATACGCAGCAGCCGATGAGCTGGCAATCCCTGCAACATCAGCGAGTGGGCGTACTGCGCGCCGATCTGGCGCAACGGCTGCTGCCTGAGAACATCACGCCCCAATTGTTCGATGACCGTGCGCATCTCTGGCAAGCCCTGAACAGCGGTCAGATTGATGCACTGGTGGATAATGTGCTGTCTGCACGCTGGCGCATGGCCAGCCACGCGGATAATCGTGTCCATTTAGCCTTTGCCGCCAGCGATGTTGCCTGGCCGCTGGCGCCTCAGGTGAGCCAGGATCAGCCGCAACTCCAGGCGCTGCTGGATCATGCACTGCAGCAGATCCCAGCTGATACGCTCAATCAGATGCGCACCAACTGGTCGCAGCCGCCCCAGCCAGGAACCACTATGGCGATGCGCAATGTGCCGCTGATGATTTTGATGGCGGCCGGGATGGTCATTTTGCTGCTGTTAGTGCTGCTGCTGCGCCGCTACCTGCAACAGCGGCGCGATCGCCTGCAGCGCCAGCAGGCAGAGCGCGCTAATGCCGCTAAAAGCCAGTTCCTTGCCACCGCCAGCCACGAGTTGCGTACGCCAATGCAGGCGATTCTCGGCCTGCTGGAACTGGAGCAACAGCAACACCCCAGCGAACGTCTGACGCTGATGTACAGCAGCGCGCGCTCGCTGATGGCGCTGCTGAACGATCTGCAAGACCATGCACGCATTGAGAATCAGAGTTTTCGCCTGGCACCGCATCCGCTCCATCTGGCAGATTGGCTGCAGCAACAGCAGCAGTTCTATCACCCTTTGATGCGTGAATCCGGTCCGGTGTTGTTGGTTGAGGCACTGACGCCGCTGCCGACACGGGTGATGCTGGATGGCGATCGCCTGCAGCAGGTGGTGAACAATCTGGTGGCCAATGCGCTGAAGTTCACGCGCAAGGGTGAAGTCAGGCTGTCGCTCGCCGTCACCGATCAGATTCAGTTAGCGGTCGCCGACAGCGGCAGCGGTATTCCACTCAGCGAACAGGCCCAGTTGTTTGAACCCTGGTATCAGGCACCGTCGGGCAAAAGCCACGCCGTGCAGGGTAGCGGCCTGGGGTTGTTTATCTGTCGTGAGATCGTGCAACGTATGGGCGGTCAGTTAACGCTGACCTCTGAACCGGACAAAGGCACTACGGTGGAGGTGCGATTACCGCTCGATATCTGTGAAGATACGCCCGCCGAGCGCCCTGCTGCCTGGCCGCGCTATCCGCATCTGCGGGTGGCGATTGTTGATGACCATCCCACCAATCTGTTGGTTTTGCAGCAACAACTGGCCCGATTCGCTATAACGGCCATGGTATTCGAAGAGGGGCGTAGCCTGTTGCGCGCCGATGCGCTTCAGCCGTTTGATGTGCTGTTGATTGACCAGATGATGCCGCGTCCGGATGGATTAACACTGCTGCGCATTTTACGCCGCCGCCAGCAGCGACGCAGCAAACCGGCACTGCGCGTACTCTGCTCCGCCGACGTGCAATTGCTGAAGGTAGCGTTGCAAGAAGACGAAGCGCTGTTGTTGAAACCGATTGAGCTGGATGATCTCGCGGCTCTGCTGACACGCACGGTGCGCGATCCTCTCCGACAACTGCCCGACAGTTTAATGATTCTGGCCCAGCACAATGAGGCCTTTATCCCGCGCATTTGCCAGACACTGCAACGCACCCTGCAGCAGGATCGCGATGCGCTACTGGCGGCCAGCGTCGAGCATGACTGGCCCGCTGTCGAGCGTGCCGCCCATCGCATGAAAGGCAGCTGGCTGTTACTCGGCATGGATGAGATGGCCGAACGTTGTCAGCAGCTCACCGATCAGGCAAAACAGCAGCGTCTGGACGATGATGCCCTCAATTTACTGATATCATTAACGAACAGGTTACTGGAACAACTGGAAAGTTATGGCACACACTCATTCTCACGGCGCGCATAACGGCAATCGTACGCGTCTGGCGGCGGCGTTTGGCGTCACCGCGCTGTTTATGATTGCCGAAGTGATTGGTGGCGTGGTATCGGGTTCGCTGGCGCTGCTGGCGGATGCCGGACATATGCTCACTGACGCCGCCGCGCTGTTGATGGCGCTACTGGCCGTGCAGTTTGCTGAGCGCAAACCCAGCGCCCGCCACACCTTTGGCTTACTGCGCCTCACCACACTTGCCGCCTTTGTGAATGCCATCGCGCTGCTGGTGATTACGGCACTGATTGTCTGGGAAGCGCTGCGCCGTTTCTATCAACCTCAGCCGGTGGCTGGCGGATTAATGCTGGGGATTGCGATTGCCGGTTTGCTGGCTAATCTGCTCTCTTTCTGGCTGTTACATCGTGGCAGTGAAGAAAAAAATCTCAACGTACGTGCGGCGGCGCTGCATGTGCTGGGCGATCTGCTCGGCTCCGTTGGCGCGATTGTTGCCGCTATCATTATCATGCTGACCGGCTGGACACCGATCGACCCGATCCTCTCACTGCTGGTTTCGCTATTGGTGGTACGCAGTGCCTGGTCGTTGCTGCGGGAAAGTCTGCATGAGCTGCTGGAAGGCGCACCGAGCGGGATTAACGTGGATAAACTGGCACGCGAGTTGACACGCAACATCGCGGAAGTGCGCAATGTGCATCATATACATGTGTGGCAGGTGGGAGAAAAGCCGGTGCTGACATTACATGTGCAGGTAATTCCACCTTACGATCATGACGGGCTGCTGGTGCGTATTCATCAGTATTTGCACGAACACTATCAGATTGCGCATGCCACTGTGCAGATGGAGTACCAGCCATGTACCGGTCATGATTGCGAACTCTGCGCGGAGCAGAGCTCGCATCATCACTCACATGAACATCTCACGCTGGATGGTCACGCCCATCACCATCACTGATTCGACAGCGCGCGCGACCCGTGTTCGCGCGCACTTTGCATCCACAAGCGGGAACCGTTAAGCGCGATCAACGTCAGAATCGCGTATTCCAGCGACATCGCATACACGCCCTGACGCGCAAAGATCATCACGCTAATCACGTTAATCACCACCCACAGTAGCCAGTTCTCGACGTATTTCCGCGTCATCAGAATCATCGCCACAATCGACAGCACCATCATGCAGGAATCCCAGAACGGGAAGGCATCCGGCTGCAGTTGAGGCATCGTCACGTTCAGGCCGAGACTCTGCATGATACCCACGGCGATTTTGGTCAGAAACGCGAACACCGGATCGATATACAGCGTCATCAGCGCAATGGCGATGACGCACGCCGCGCCCCAGCCAAGCGCCTTCGGCAACGGCAGCCAGCGAATTTTCAGTGCGGCTTCATTGGCGGTGTTTTGTCGACTCCACGCGTACCAGCCGTAAACATTGGCGACAAAGAAGAACAGCTGCAGCAGTAAGCTGGCATACAGCTGAATCTGGAAGAAGATCACCGCAAACAGCGTGACGTTAATCAGCCCGAAGAAGTAGTTGATGATCTTTTCCTGGCTGGCGAGCCAGATACACAGCAGACCCGCAATGGTGCCCACCGCCTCGATCCATGACAGGTCGTAGCCACCCACGCCAATTGGAATGTGAACCAAAATATTTTGTGTGCTGAAGAAGTCCATGATCTGCACCTGTGTGAAAGCCGCCTTACGCGTTCCCTTTCACCTTGAGTTTGAGTTGTGCTGCAAAGTCTAGCATGCGGTTAAGCGGTATCAATGCGGCTTCGCGCAGCGCATCATCGACATGGATTTCATGCTCGCTGCCGCCGTGCTCCAGCCCTTCGGCAATGGCTTTCAGGCCATTCATCGCCATCCACGGACAGTGCGCGCAGCTGCGACAGGTCGCGCCCTCACCTGCCGTCGGCGCTTCCAGCAGTTCTTTGTCCGGCACCGCCTGTTGCATTTTATAGAAGATGCCGCGATCGGTGGCGACGATCATTTGCGGATGCGGCAGGGTTTTCGCCGCCTGAATCAGCTGGCTGGTGGAGCCCACGGCATCCGCCAGATCGACGATCGCCTGCGGGGATTCCGGATGCACGAGGATCGCTGCATCAGGATAGAGCGTTTTCATGCGCTGCAGGGCCTGAGTTTTGAACTCGTCATGCACGATGCACGCGCCCTGCCAGCACAGCACGTCCGCTTTGGTCTGTTGGGTGACGTAACGGCCGAGATGGCGATCCGGTGCCCAGATAATTTTCTCACCGAGGCTGTCGAGATGTTCAATCAGCTCCACCGCAATACTGGAGGTGACAACCCAATCTGCGCGCGCTTTCACCGCGGCTGAGGTGTTGGCGTACACCACCACGGTACGGTCCGGATGTTCGTCACAGAAGCGATTGAACTCCTCAATCGGGCAGCCAAGATCGAGTGAACACTCTGCATGCAGCGTCGGCATCAACACGGTTTTTTCCGGGCTGAGAATTTTGGCGGTTTCACCCATAAAACGCACGCCCGCCACCAGCAGCGTTTTTGCCGGATGGGTGCTGCCGAAGCGCGCCATTTCCAGTGAGTCCGAGACGCAGCCGCCGGTCTCTTCCGCCAGCGCCTGAATTTCAGGATCGGTGTAGTAATGCGCGACCAGCACCGCATCACGCTCTTTTAATAAGCGTTTGATTTCAGAGATGTAGTGGGATTTTTCATCCTGGCTGAGACGCGCCGGTTTCGGCGGAAAGGGATAAATCGCGCTTTCAGGATCGAACATCAGACTCATGACACGGCTCTCGTTTTCTCAATTTAACAAAACCGCCTGTTACAGCGATGATGCGGCATCAAAACCGCTATCGTGTTTTATATGCTAAACACGATAGCGGAATTGCGCGAGAGTGTCGTCTCTTTTTTATGCGGTTTACAAGCCACCTAACGATTTCTGCGGGTTTTCCAGTTCCAGCAAGAACGCTTTGACCGCCAGACCGCCTGCGAAGCCAGTGAGCTTACCGTTGCTGCCAATCACCCGATGGCAGGGCGCCATGATCGATAGAGGATTTTTACCGTTGGCCGCCCCCACCGCGCGCATGGCTTTTGGGTTGCCAATCTGTTCCGCGATTTGCTGATAGCTGCGGGTTTCACCAAACGGAATCGTCAGCAGCGCTTGCCAGACTTTTTTCTGGAATTCAGTGCCAACCGTGTCGTAAGGGATGTCGAATTGCTGACGCTCTCCGGCGAAGTATTCACGCAGCTGACGCTCGGCCTCACACAGAATGGGATGCTGATCGTTGCGGCTGATGGGCTTCAGTGGCACGCGTTGCGAGCCTTCGTTTTCCCACAGAATCGCTGACAACCCGTTATCGGTCGCGATCAACGTCAGTTCACCAACCGGCGTTGGGATGATTTTGGCATGATACATAAGACACCTCCGGCATAAATCAGTGTGTCATTATCGCACTTCCGCCGCGATAAACTGGCTGTTTTCGGTCATGAGCATAAACTGGTTAGCTGTCCGAAAGCAGCGAGTTTTGCTCAGCCACTTGCGCGACGATACCCAAAATAGTGCAAGGCGCAGGAAGGCGGCAAACGAGTGACAAACCGATCAGTCGATTTGCACAGCGCTTGTGCTGGCCCGAAGGGGGAACCTTCTTTAGGAGGTTCATCTTCTCTATGAGCTGACTTGAGTCAGTGATTCAGGGGAACGAGCGCAACCAACGCTTCTGAGCTTTGAATTCTGGAAGGTATATGCGGTTTATTTGCTGGAGACGATGATGTTTGATCCCGAGATTGCATACCAGGCGCTGACCTCGCGCGACAGTCGTTTCGATGGCGTGTTCTTTGTCGGCGTGACCTCAACCGGCATTTACTGTCGGCCCATTTGCCCGGTGAAAGCGCCGATGCAGAAGAACTGCCTGTTTTTTGGCAGCGCTGAAGCCGCCGAAAAAGCGCATTTCAGGCCCTGCCTGCGCTGCCGTCCTGAGTTAGCGCCGGGCTTCGCACCGGTCGATAGTCATCATCGCATCGCCGACCGGTTGATTCGTCGCATCGAAGAGGGCCTGCTGGAAGAGCAAGAGACACTGGTCGACATCGCCGGCGAGTTTGACCTGAGTGAGCGCCAGCTTCGCCGCGTGATCCAGCAGGAGTTGGGCGTGTCACCACTGGAGTTGCGCCAAACTCGTCGCATGCTGCTGGCGAAGCAACTCCTGACGGAGACTTCATTACCCGTTACCGAAATCGCCTACGCCAGCGGCTTTCGCAGTTTGCGCCGCTTTAATGATGTATTTCAGGCACGTTACCGTATGACGCCTTCGCGCCTGCGCAAACAGAGTCAACCAGAGAGCATGACCACGGTGCAGGAGAGCGCTGAGCTGCGTTTGAGTTATCGCCCACCTTACGACTGGGATGCCATTCTGGATTTTCTTCAGCAGCGTGTGATGAAAGAGGCAGAGTGGGTCAATGATGGTGCTTATCACCGCACCGTGGCGCTGGGGAACTGTCGGGGCTGGGTACGCGTCAGCCATTTGCCGGAGAAGCAGGCACTCAAGGTGCAGTTCACTACTACCTTAACCCCGGTTTTGCCTGCCCTGCTGCGTCGCCTGCGCGACCTATTTGATCTCGATGCCCAACCACAGCGCATCAGCGAGCAGCTAAGCCAGGATCCGCTATTAGCTGACAGTCTGACACGTTATCCGGGATTGCGCGTTCCTGGGGCGTTTGACGGCTTTGAGTTGGGGGTGCGCGCAATTCTTGGCCAGCAGGTGACGGTTAAGGCTGCGACCACCTTGAGCAGTCGTGTGGCGCAGCGTTTCGGCGAGCCTCTCGTTACGCCATGGCCGGAACTTTCTCGCCTGCCACCGACTGCGGAATCGCTCGCTACCGCAACCATTGATGATATTGCCAGCCTCGGTATTGTGAGCGCTCGCTCTCAGGCGATTCAGGCGCTGGCACAGGCGTGTGCCTCCGGTGCGCTGCGCTTTAATGGCGCGGTGAATCCTGACGTGGTTCAGCAGCAGCTGCTGGCATTGAAAGGCGTAGGGCCATGGACGGCGAGTTATATTGCCATGCGCGCCCTGCGCTGGCCGGATGCGTTCCCTAAAGAGGATATTGCGATTCGTAATAATCTTGGTGGGGTAAGCGCCAAAGTGGCAGAGCAGTTATCGCAGGTCTGGCGGCCGTGGCGCAGTTATGCGGTGTTGCATATCTGGAAGAGTTTGACGCCTGATAAATCGGCTGACAAAAAGAAAAAGGCATGACTGTGCGTACGTTTTGGGAATGGGGTCATCTGTCGTGCATTCTAGCTGCTAGTAAACAACGACAGAGCGTTCCAGTCGGCAATAAGGGGCGGTTGCGTAAAGACGCCGTGAATACATCCCTGTAGGCTCTGGTGGCGCATCCCTGCGCCACAAGCTTTACTTCACCGCCCCTTATTGCCGCCTTCATGGCACATCTCTGCGGTTTTTTAAAAGCATTAACCAAAGCCACACAAGTCCGGCAAGGCGGGAGCGGAAGAGCGAAGCGTCCGAGCCATGGATGGCGAGGCCGATCCACAGGGATGTGAGATTCCTTCGCGATACGTCCCGCCTTGACGGGCTGACGCACAGACCCACAGCAATCCCACCAAACAATTAGATATTAATGAGCACACAGTCTCATCCAAACAGGTACGCGCTTTTACAAAGCAGCAACCAAGTCACAAAAGCCAGTCAAGGCGGGAGCGGAAGAGCGAAGCGTCCGAGCCATGGATGGCGAGGCCGATCCACAGGGATGTGAGATTCCTTCGCGATCCGTCCCGCCTTGACGGGCTGACGCACGGGCTCACAGCAATCCCAGCTAACTTCTTTGAGAAACGCAGAAAAGCAAAAAGGCGCCTTTAGGGCGCCTTTCTACATAGTGGTGGGTCGTGCAGGATTCGAACCTGCGACCAATTGATTAAAAGTCAACTGCTCTACCAACTGAGCTAACGACCCGCTCGAGGAGCGGCTTACAACTTTAAACTTGATGGTGGGTCGTGCAGGATTCGAACCTGCGACCAATTGATTAAAAGTCAACTGCTCTACCAACTGAGCTAACGACCCATCAAGGTTGTAAAGCTTCTGAAGAAAACATCTAACATTCAGCAGGTTAAGATGGTGGGTCGTGCAGGATTCGAACCTGCGACCAATTGATTAAAAGTCAACTGCTCTACCAACTGAGCTAACGACC